>NZ_JAHVCI010000012.1:0-84278 GCF_019265565.1 Cellulomonas sp. PS-H5 | reverse complement strand
CGCGCCGTCGCGGCACCGCCCCGGCCGAGCCCTCCCGCGCCGCCGCGCACCCCTCGCCCCGCCGCGCGACCCCGGCCGCGCACGACCCCCGACCGACCGACGGAAGGCCCGCCCGATGACCACCCGACCCGACCTGCTGGTGCTCCGCGAGGGCGACGACGTCGCGGTCGCGACCCGCGACCTCGCCCCGGGGGAGCACGCCGCGCCCGCCGCGGGCCCGGGCGTCCGGGTGCGCGACCGGGTGCCGCGCGGCCACAAGGTCGCGCTGCGCGCCGCCGCGGCCGGCGCGCGGGTCCGCAAGTACGGTCAGGTGATCGGCGTCGCCACCGCCGACATCGCCCCGGGCGCGCACGTGCACGCGCACAACCTCGGGTACGAGGCGGGGGAGCGGCAGCACGAGCTGGGCGGCACGCGCACCGTGCTGCCCGTCCCGGACGGCCCGCGCCCCACGTTCCGCGGCTACCGCCGGTCGGACGGTCGGGTCGGCACGCGCAACTACCTGGCGATCCTCACGAGCGTGAACTGCTCGGCGTCGACCGCCCGCATGATCGCCGACGCGTTCCCGGCGAGCGCGCTGGCCGCGTTCCCGCACGTCGACGGCGTGCTCCCGCTGACCCACCAGTCGGGCTGCGGGATGGTGCCGGAGAGCGAGGGCGGGCGGCTGCTGCTGCGGACCCTGCGCGGCTACGCGGCCCACCCCAACATCGGCGCCGTGCTCGTGCTGGGCCTCGGCTGCGAGATGCTCCAGCCTGAGCAGCTGTCCGCGCGCGACGGGGCCGGGGCGTTCCTCGGCATGCCGTCGGTCGGCGCGCCGGCACCGGAGCCCGCAGGTGCGGGCCTGCTCGCGACGATCCCCGACGGCACGGTCGTGCGGAGCCTGACGATCCAGGATACCGGGGGCGTGCGCGCGACCGTGCGGGCCGGCGTCGAGGCGGTCCGGGAGATGCTGCCGGAGCTCGACCGGTGCCGGCGCGAGGAGGTCGACGTCCGGGAGCTCGTGCTGGGGCTCAACTGCGGCGGGTCCGACGGGTACTCGGGGATCACGGCGAACCCGGCGCTCGGCTGGGCCAGCGACCGGCTCGTCGCGTACGGCGGGACCTCGGCGCTCGCCGAGACCCCCGAGGTGTTCGGCGCGGAGCACCTGCTGACGCGGCGCGCGGTGGACGCCGGGGTGGCGACGCGCCTGCTCGACCGGATCGCGTGGTGGCAGGAGTACGCGGCCGCGGGGCAGGGGTCGCTCGACAACAACCCGTCGCCGGGCAACAAGGCCGGTGGCCTGACCACCATCCTGGAGAAGTCGCTCGGCGCGGTCGCGAAGGGCGGCCAGGCGGACCTCGCGGCGGTCTACGAGTACGCCGAGCCGATGGCGCCGCACCGGGGCTTCGTGTTCATGGACACGCCCGGCTACGACCCGGTGTCGGTGACCGGGCTGGTGGCGGGCGGCGCGAACGTCGTCGTGTTCACCACCGGCCGCGGCTCGGTGTTCGGCTGCCGCCCGACGCCGTCGATCAAGGTGGCCACCAACACGGCGGTGTACGAGCGCATGACCGAGGACATGGATCTCGACGCCGGGCCGATCGCCGAGGGCACGCGCACGGTCGCGGAGGTCGGCCGGGAGCTGTTCGACCGGATCCTCGCGGTCGCCTCCGGGGAGCCGACCGCGAGCGAGGAGCTCGGCATCGGCGTGGAGGAGTTCATCCCCTGGCACATCGGCACGGTCACCTGAGACCTAGGCTGGGGTCCCCCGGGGCCGTCGCCCGCCCCGCCCTTCGCCCCCTGGGAGACCCGTGAAGTACGCGCAGCACATCTCCGAGCTCGTCGGCGGCACCCCGCTGGTCCGGCTCAACGCCGTCACCGAGGGCCTGTCGGCGACGATCCTGGCCAAGGTCGAGTACTTCAACCCCGGCGGCTCCGCCAAGGACCGGATCGCGCTGCGGATGATCGAGGCGGCCGAGGCCTCGGGCGAGCTGCGTCCGGGCGGCACCATCGTCGAGCCGACCAGCGGCAACACCGGCGTCGGCCTGGCCCTGGTGGCGCAGCGCAAGGGCTACCGCTGCGTGTTCGTCTGCCCGGACAAGGTGTCGGAGGACAAGCGCGACGTGCTGCGCGCGTACGGCGCCGAGGTCGTCGTGACGCCCACCGCGGTGCCGCCCGACCACCCGGACTCGTACTACTCGGTGTCCGACCGGCTGGTGACGGAGATCGAGGGCGCCTGGAAGCCGAACCAGTACGCCAACGTCAACGGGCCCGCGAGCCACTACGCCTCCACCGGCCCGGAGATCTGGGCCGACACCGACGGCCGGGTCACGCACTTCGTCGCGGGCGTCGGCACCGGCGGCACCATCACCGGCACCGGCCGCTACCTGCACGACGCGTCCGCCGACCGCGCGGAGGCCGACGGCGGCCCGGTGCGGGTCGTCGGCATCGACCCGCTCGGCTCGGTGTACTCGGGCGGCGACGGGCGGCCGTACCTGGTCGAGGGCGTGGGCGAGGACTTCTGGCCCGCCGCCTACGACCCGGCGGTCCCGGACGAGATCATCGCCGTGTCCGACGCCGACTCGTTCGCGATGACCCGGCGCCTCGCCCGCGAGGAGGCGCTCCTGGTCGGCGGGTCCTGCGGCATGGCCGTCGAGGGCGCGCTGCGGCTGGCCCGCCGGCTCGAGGACGAGGACCCGGCCGCGGCCGCGCGGGCGATCATCGTGGTGCTGCTGCCGGACAGCGGCAAGGGCTACCTGTCGAAGATCTTCAACGACCGGTGGATGCGGTCCTACGGGTTCCTCGACACCGAGGCGGGCGCGACGGTCACCGACGTGCTGCGCACCAAGGACGGCAGCGTGCCGGCCCTCGTGCACACGCACCCCAACGAGACCGTCCGCGACGCCATCGAGATCCTCCAGGAGTACGGCGTCTCGCAGATGCCGGTCGTCGGCGCGGAGCCTCCGGTGAAGATCGGCGAGGTCGCCGGGTCGGTGTCCGAGCGCGAGCTGCTGGACGCGGTGTTCTCCGGGACGGCGTCGCTGTCCGACCGGGTCGACCGGCACATGGCGGCCGCGCTGCCGCTCATCGGGTCGGGGGAGTCGGTCGAGTCGGCGCGCGAGGCGCTGCAGAAGCACGACGCGCTCATGGTGGTCGACGACGGGCAGCCCGTCGGCGTCCTCACCCGGCACGACCTGCTGGCGTTCCTGGCGCGCTGAGACCGTCCGCGGCGGCACGTGCGGCGCCCGGACCGCCCGCCCCGCAGGTTCGGGTGGCAGGCGCTTCCCGTCGCCCGTTAGGTTGACGGCGAGGCACAGGGGGCGCCTCGATCCCAGCCGCCGGGGCGCGTCGTCGCGCCCTCGTGCGGTCGAGCGCGCCCGCGTGCACGGCACGTGAGCGAAGGAGCTCGGCATGGCGCAGGCGACCGTCGAGGAGCAGGACTACACCGACGAGGAACGGGCGCAGGTCGTCCGGGCGCAGGACGGGACGCCGGTCGGCGTCGTGCCGCGGCAACGCTGGACACCGCTGCGGATCGTCGTCTGGATCGCGATCTCGCTGGCGGGAGCCGTCGGCTGGACGATGCTCGCGGTCGTCCGCGGCGAGCAGGTCAACACCATCTGGTTCGTGGTGACGGCGGTCGCGACCTACGCGATCGCCTACCGGTTCTACGCGCTGTACGTGCAGCGCCGGATCATGCGGCCGGACGACACCCGGGCGACCCCGGCCGAGCGGGTCGACAACGGCCGCGACTTCGACCCCACCGACCGGCGCGTGCTCTACGGGCACCACTTCGCGGCCATCGCCGGCGCGGGACCGCTCGTCGGCCCGGTGCTCGCGGCGCAGATGGGCTACCTCCCCGGCACGCTCTGGATCATCCTCGGCGTGGTCGTCGCGGGCGGCGTGCAGGACATGCTCGTGCTGTTCTTCTCCACCCGGCGCGGCGGCCGGTCGCTCGGGCAGATGGCCCGCGACGAGATCGGGCGGTTCGGCGGCACG
The DNA here is from genome assembly GCF_019265565.1 of Cellulomonas sp. PS-H5. Classification (NCBI taxonomy): domain Bacteria; kingdom Bacillati; phylum Actinomycetota; class Actinomycetes; order Micrococcales; family Cellulomonadaceae; genus Cellulomonas; species Cellulomonas sp. PS-H5. The sequence goes on along the minus strand of NZ_JAHVCI010000012.1, from coordinate 80,306 downwards.
GTCGCGATGGTGGTCGTGTTCGTGATGCTGATGATCGTGCTGGCCGTGCTCGCGATGGTGTGCGTGAACGCGCTGGCCGAGAGCCCGTGGGGCGTCTTCTCCGTCGGCTGCACCATCCCGATCGCGCTGCTCATGGGCCTGTACCTGCGGTTCGTCCGGCCCGGCGCGGTCACCGAGGTGTCGGTCATCGGGTTCGTGCTGCTGATCGCGGCGATCGTCGGCGGCCGCTGGGTCGCCGAGTCGTCCTGGGGCGAGCACCTGCACCTGTCGCCGGTGACGCTGACCTGGGCGGTCGTGATCTACGGCTTCTTCGCTGCGGTCCTGCCGGTGTGGCTGCTGCTGACGCCCCGCGACTACCTGTCGACGTTCATGAAGGTCGGGACGATCCTCGTGCTGGCGGTCGGCATCGTGCTGGTGCGGCCGATCGCGCAGATGCCCGCCGTCACGGAGTTCGCCTCGAACGGCGAGGGCCCGGTGTTCGCGGGCGCGCTGTTCCCGTTCCTGTTCATCACCATCGCGTGCGGTGCCCTGTCCGGGATGCACGCGATGGTCGCCTCCGGCACCACGCCCAAGATGGTGCAGAAGGAGTCGCAGGTCCGGATGATCGGCTACGGCGGCATGCTCATGGAGTCGTTCGTCGCGATCATGGCGCTCGCCGCCGCGGTGTCCCTGAACCAGGGCGTCTACTTCTCGATGAACGCGCCCGCCGTGATGACGGAGGGCACGTCCATCGGCGCCGAGGCCGCGATCGCCGACCTGGGCGTCACCGACGCGGCGGGCGACCCGGTCGAGATCCGCTGGGACTCCGAGGACGCCGCCGGGAACCCGGTGTCGCTGACCGGCGCCGAGGCCCTGGACAAGGTGGCCGAGGACGTCGGCGAGCCGTCCGTGGTGTCCCGCACCGGCGGGGCGCCGACCCTCGCCGTCGGGATGGCGAACATCCTGCACCAGGTGGTCGGCGGCACCGGGATGATGTCGTTCTGGTACCACTTCGCGATCATGTTCGAGGCGCTGTTCATCCTGTCGGCCGTCGACGCGGTCACGAGGGTCGCCCGGTTCCAGCTGTCCGACGCGATCGGGAACTGGGTGCCACGGTTCCGCGACCCGTCCTGGCTGGTCGGCGGCTGGATCTCCACGGCGGTCGTCGTGGCGGCCTGGGGCTCGCTGCTGCTCATGGGCGTGACCGACCCGCTCGGCGGCATCCGCACGCTCTACCCGCTGTTCGGCATCGCGAACCAGCTCATCGCCGCGGTCGCGCTGCTCGTGGTCACGGTGATGGTGGTCCGCAAGGGCTACGTCCGGTGGGCGTGGATCCCGCTGGTGCCGCTCGCGTGGGACACCGTCGTCACGTTCACGGCGTCGTACCAGAAGATCTTCTCCAGCGTCCCGGCCATCGGGTACTGGGCGCAGCACCGGCAGTACCAGCAGCTGATCGCCGACGGCATCGACGACCCCGGGGCGCTCGCGGACGCGCGGGCCGTGGTCCGGAACACCGCGATCCAGGGGACGCTGTCGATCCTGTTCGTCGTGCTGGTGGCGACGCTCTTCGTGGCGGCGGTCGTCACCGTCGTGCGCGCGCTGCGGACGCCCGGCGGGATCGGGACGTCCGAGGACCGGGCCGAGCCGTCACGGCTCTACGCGCCGGGGCAGCTGTTCGCGTCGCCGCTGGAGCGGAAGGTCGAGGCCGAGTACGCGCGGATGGTCGAGGAGGGCCGGGTCGAGCCGGTCGGCGGTGGGCACGGCTCCGGCGGGCACGGGCACGGCGGGCACGGGCACGGCGGGCACGGGCACGGCGGGGGTCGGTCGTGAGCGCGGTGAGGCGGGCGGTCCTCGCCCTGCGCTGGTACGTCCGCGAGGTGCTGCGCACGTCCGACCGGGGCACAGGCCCGGGCTGCTGCTGACGGCGACCCCCGGACCGGAACCGGGTGGAGCGTCCTGCCCGACACGCGCGGCGTGTCCCGGCAGAACGCTCCACCCGTGCCCACCTCGGGGGCGGTCAGGCCGCGCCGAGCACGTGCCGGTCGACGAACGCGTTGCGGAACGTGCCCTCCGGGTCCGTCCGGGCCACCAGGGCGCGGAAGTCGTCCAGGCGCGGGTAGAGGTCCCGCGGGTCCGAGCCGGGCGCGCCGACCGAGTCGAACAGCTTGCCCCAGTGCGGCCGGGCGCCGAACGGCGCCAGCGTAGCCTCGATGCGCGGGAGCACCGCCTCGACCTCGGCCTGCCGCGGCAGCCAGGTGAAGTGCAGGCCGACCCGGTCGCCGCCCTCCGCGGTGCTCAGCCACAGGTCGTCGCCGGCGATCGTCCGGATCTCGGCGACCTGCAGCAGCGGCGCGACCAGGTCGCCGAGCCCCCGCATCGCCTCGATGGCCGCCACCGCGTGCGCGCGGGGGACCAGGTACTCGGACTGCAGCTCGTCGCCGTTGCTCGGCGTGAACTCGAGCCGGAAGTGCGGCAGCCGCTCGTGCCACGGCCCCGGGACGCCGAGCTGCTGGGTGCAGTTCACCGGGTCGATGCCGGGCAGCGGGTGCAGCGGCCCGGGTGCCGGGCGGGCGCCGAACAGGTCGGCCCGCGGCTCGTACGACGCCCCCGGGGCGACACGGGTCTTCCGCCAGACCTGCCGGACGCCGGCGGCGGACCAGTCGGTGAACAGGCTCACCGAGTCGGCGGACCCGGTGATCTCGTCCAGGTGCTCCAGCGCGGCGTCCCACGGCAGGTCGTTGTGCACCTCCTGGGCGACGTCGTAGGTGGGCTCGACGTCGAGGGTCACGCGGACGACGACCCCCAGGGCGCCCAGCGCGACGACCGCGCCCGGGAAGTCGGCGTCGCCGCGGGCGAGGTGCCGCAGCGAGCCGTCGGCGGTCACGAGGTCCAGGCCGGCGACCGCGGCGGCGAGGTTCCGGGACCGGTCGCCCGACCCGTGCGTCGCGGTGGCGACCGCGCCGGCGACGGAGATGTGCGGCAGCGACGCGAGGTTGTGCAGCGCCCAGCCCCGTGGGTGCAGCTCGCGGGCCAGCGCGCCGTACCGGGTACCGGCGGACACCGTCACGGTGCGCGCCGCGGCGTCGACCTCGACCGCCGGGTCCAGCCCGTCGAGGCGCACCAGGTCGTGCGGGGTGTCCGCGACGTCGTTGAAGCAGTGCCGGGTGCCCAGGGCCCGCACGTGCCGCGCGGCCGCGACCACCTCCTGCACCTCCTCGACCGTGCGCGGCTCGTGCACGCGCGCGGCGGCGTAGGTGAGGTTCCCGGCCCAGGTGGTCAGCGTCATCGGTGCTCCCGTCCCGGCGGGCGCCCCTCGCCCGCCGGGCACGACCGTAACCCGGGCGCGTTCGCGAGCCGGGGAGCGCACCGTGCAGGATGGGGGAGTACGCCGCACCCGATCGAGGAGACGTCATGCCCGCCACGCTGCCCGAGGCCACCGGTTCGTTCGGTGAGAAGCCGACCCTGACGTTCCCGGAGGGCGACGCCCCCGCCGAGCTCGAGGTCGTCGTGCTGTCGCCCGGCGACGGCGCGCTCGTCGAGGCCGGCGACGACCTCGAGGTCCACTACCTCGGCCAGACCTGGGGCGGGAACGTCTTCGACAACTCGTACGACCGCGGCTCGTCGATCTCGTTCCCGATCGGCGTCGGCGCCGTCATCGGCGGCTGGGACGAGGGCCTGGTCGGCCAGCCCGTCGGCTCGCGCGTCCTGCTGTCGATCCCGTCGCACCTCGGCTACGGCGACCGCGGCGTGCCGCAGGCCGGCATCCGCGGCGGCGACACCCTGGTGTTCGTCGTCGACATCGTCGGCACGCACTGACGCCGCACCACCCCCGCACCACCTCGGCCGCCGCCCTCGCCCGGACACCCGGGCCGGGCGGCGGCCGCGCGTCCGCCCCCGCACCGCCCGCCACGACCCCCGAGGAGCCCGCCATGCCCACCCCGCACATCTCCGCCCAGCCCGGCGACTTCGCCCCCGACGTCCTCATGCCGGGCGACCCGCGCCGGGCGACCCGGATCGCGGAGACCGTGCTCGACGACGCGCGCCTGGTCACCGAGGTCCGCGGCATCCTCGGCTACACCGGCACCTGGCAGGGCCGCCCGGTGTCCGTGATGGCGTCCGGCATGGGCGTGCCGTCGATCTCGATCTACGCGACCGAGCTGTTCCGGTTCTACGGCGTGCAGCGCATCATCCGGATCGGCACCGCGGGCGGCATGGCGCGCTCGCTGGAGCTGGGCGACGTCGTCGTCGCGACCGCCGCGCACACCGACTCGGGGGTCAGCGAGCACCGCATCTCCGGCGTGCACTACTCGCACGTGCCGGACTTCGGCCTGGCCGCCGCCGCGTTCGCCGCCGCGGCCGAGATCCCCGGGGCCCGCGCGCAGGCCGGCGCGGTGTTCACCTCGGACTCGTTCTACTCGGACCGGCCGGAGCGCACGCAGGCGCTGATCGACCACGGCACGCTCGCCGTCGAGATGGAGGCCGCCGGCCTGTACGCCGTCGCGGACCGGGAGCGCGCGAAGGCGCTGGCGCTGCTGTCGATCTCGGACTTCACGTTCCAGCCGAACGAGCTCACCGCCGACGAGCGCGAGCAGCTGTTCGACCACGCGGTGCAGATGGCGCTCCGCGCGTTCGCCACCGCGGCCTGACGGCGGGCCCGCTCGGCGCGGCCCCGCCCGGGCGGGGGGCCCCTGGCCCCGTGTGCATCCCCCAGGGGTCGTGTGCCTATCCGCTGGATAGGCACTCGACGCGTCGGATGCCCTCTCGACGGTCAGAGATCGGGCGTCGAGCGGCCATCGCGCGGCACATGGCGCCGGCGCCGGGACACGGGACGGGGTCAGGCCGGGGCCGCGACCAGCTCGACCTCCAGGCCCTCGCCGTCCTCCAGGTAGGCGGCGTAGTGGTCGGGACCGCCGGCGTGCGGGTGCCGGTCGGCGAACAGCAGCGTCCAGCCGTGCGCCGGCGCGTCGCGCACGAGGGCGTCGACCTCCGCACGGGTGCCGGCGTGGAACGCCAGGTGGTTCACGCCGGGCCGGCGCCGCTCGTGCGAGGCGTCGGCGACGTCCGGTCCCGACTCCAGCACGACGTCCGTGCTGCCGGGTGCCCCGCCGGACGACCAGGCGCAGCCGTCGGCCCACTCGCGGGTGCGGGCGTAGCCGAGCGCGCCGAGCAGCCAGCCCCAGGAACGCTCGGCGCGCGGGAGGTCGGCGAACCACAGCTCGACGTGGTGCACCGCCCCGCGGGTCATGCGGCCCCCACGGCGCGCGCGGGCTCGCGGACCGCCGGCGCGCCCAGCGGGCACGGCACGCCGTCGAGCCGCGGGCGAGGCCTCAGGGTCGGGGCAGCGGAGCAGCCGGCGTCGACGATCACCGGCCGAGGCTCCCACAGAGCGTGGCTCGGCTGCTCAGGGTCCGGGTCAGCCGATCGGGTCCAGGAGGCGGCGCAGGCGGGTCTTCTTCTCGTTCTCGCGCACGACCCACGCCACGTCGGGGTCGTCGGTGCGCCGGAGCGCGGCGAACCGCGGCAGCCCCCCAGCGGGGTCGCCCGCGACCGCGACGCTCCACGCGTACCCGAGCGCCTGGCGCAGCGTCCGGACGCCGGGGTCGCGGCGGTCGCCGGCCGGGAGCGCCGCGATCGAGGCGGTGGCGGCGTCGCACGCGTCGAGCGCGGCCGCGGCGGTCGCCGGGTCGCGGAGCAGGCGCGGCTCGCACACCCCGGCGACGGCGGCCCGGCGGACCAGCGGGTCGGGGTCCGCGACCCAGTCGGCGACGAGCGCGCGCAGGGTGCCGGGCTCGGCGTCGCCGATCCGCTGGAGCGCCATCGCCGCGGACTCGCGGACCCGCCAGGACCCCTCGGCCGCGCGGCCGCGCAGCAGGGCGGTCAGGGGCGCGCGGTCGGCTGCGGGGGCCTCCAGGACGAGCCGGCCGACGCCGTCCGTCCCGCAGCAGCGCAGGTAGTCGTCGGGGTCCTCGGCGAGCGCCAGGACGAGATCGGCCGGCGCGACGTCGGCGAACGCGCCCAGGAGCTCGAGGTTCGCCCGCAGCCCGGGCAGCCCGGACCCGGCGGCGAGGTGCGCGCGCACGGCGGCGGGGTCCCCGAGCACCCCCCGCAGGTCCTCCCGGTGCCGCTCCCGCACGCTCATACCCGGCACGCTAGCCCCGCCACCTGCGCCGAGATAGGGCCGTTCGGCCGAGATCGGGCTGTCCAGGGCCCGATCTCGGCGCGCGAGTCCTATCTCGGCGAGTGGAGAGCAGGGGAGCGGCGCCCGGACGCAGGACGGCCCGGCCCCCCGCAAGAGGGGACCGGGCCGTCCGGGCGTGCGCCGTCAGGCGTCGAGCGGACGCGGGCACGAGACGCCCGTGCCGCCGATGCCGCAGTACCCGTTCGGGTTCTTGTCCAGGTACTGCTGGTGGTAGTCCTCGGCGTAGTAGTACGGGCCGGCCTCGTCCGCGGTGCGGATCTCGGTCGTGATCTCCCCGTAGCCGGCCTGGGTCAGCCGCTGCTGGTACGCGGCGCGGGTCTCCTCCGCGGCGGCGGCCTGCTCCGGCGTCGTCGTGTAGACGGTCGACCGGTACTGCGTGCCGCGGTCGTTGCCCTGCCGGAACCCCTGCGTCGGGTCGTGCGACTCCCAGAACGTCCGGAGGACGTCGGCGTCCGAGACGAGGGCCGGGTCGTAGGCGACCTGGACCACCTCGGCGTGCCCGGTCAGGCCGGTGCACGTCTCCTCGTACGTCGGGTACGGCGAGTAGCCGCCCTGGTAGCCGACGGAGGTGCTGACGACGCCCGGCAGCTGCCAGAAGATGCGCTCGGCGCCCCAGAAGCAGCCCATGCCGAGCACGATCGTCCGGGTCCCCTCGGGCCACGGGCCCTGCAGCGGCGTGCCGAGCACCGTGTGGGTGGCGGGCACGGAGTAGGTGTAGCCCTCGTGCCCCTTCAGCGCGCGCTCCGGCTCGACCATCGTCGACTTGAGGGCGGATCCGAACAGCCAGTTCATGGTGACTCCCTTCCACGGGTCCGACACGCTCAACCCGCGCGCGGGCCCGGGTGTTCCCGCGCGCGACCGGCCGCCGCGGGGGCCTAGCCTGGGCACGTGACGGACGCGAACGACAGCACCCCGACCCTGGCCGCCACGGGCGACCTCGACCAGCACACGGACCACGGCGACTGGTCGTCGGCCGGGTTCGCGACGCGCGCGATCCACGCGGGCCAGGACCCGGACGCCGCGACGGGCGCCGTGGTGACGCCGATCTACCAGGTGTCGACGTACAAGCAGGACGGCGTCGGCGGCCTGCGCGGCGGCTACGAGTACTCGCGCTCCGGCAACCCGACCCGCGCGGCGCTGGAGGAAGCCCTGCGGTCGGCGGAGGGCGGCGGCGCGGGCTTCGCGTTCTCGTCCGGCCTGGCCGCGGAGGACACGCTGCTGCGGGCGGTGCTGCGCCCCGGCGACCACGTCGTGATGGCGAACGACGCGTACGGCGGCACCTACCGCCTGATCGCCCGGGTCTTCGGTCCGTGGGGCGTCGAGCACACGGCGGTCGACCTGTCCGACGCCGAGGCGGTGCTCGCGGCGATCCGCCCCGGGCAGACCAAGGTCATCTGGCTCGAGACGCCGACCAACCCGCTGCTGGGCGTCGCGGACGTCGCGGCGCTGGCGGCCCACGCCGCCGCGGCCGGCGCGGTGCTCGTCGTCGACAACACGTTCGCGACCCCGTACCTGCAGCAGCCGATCGCGCTGGGCGCGGACGTGGTCGTGCACTCGACCACCAAGTACATCGGCGGGCACTCCGACGTGGTCGGCGGCGCGCTGGTCGTCGCGGACGGCGCGCAGCTACCGGTCGGGCTGGACGGGCCGACGGGCACGACGGCGCTCGCGGACGCCGTCGCGTTCCACCAGAACGCCTCGGGCGCGGTCGCCGGTCCGTTCGACTCGTGGCTGACGCTGCGCGGCCTCAAGACGCTCGCCGTGCGGATGGACCGGCACTGCGCGAACGCCGCCGCGGTCGCCGCGTTCCTCGAGGCGCGCGACGACGTCCCGCAGGTCATCTACCCCGGCCTCGACAGCCACGCGGGCCACGAGGTCGCCGCCCGGCAGATGTCGGGCTTCGGCGGCATGGTGTCGTTCCGCGCGGGCAGCGCCGAGCGCGCCGACCGCATCTGCGCCCGCACGAAGGTCTTCACGCTGGCCGAGTCGCTGGGCGGCGTCGAGTCGCTGATCGAGCTGCCCGCGCGCATGACCCACGGCTCGGTCGTCGGCACGGACCTGGAGGTCCCGGACGACCTGGTCCGGCTGTCCGTCGGCATCGAGGACGAGGCGGACCTGCTCGCGGACCTGGCCCAGGCGCTGGCATGACGACCCCGCGCCGGGGCGGCCGGGGCCGCGCCCGCACCGGCGACCCCGCCGCGCCGGCCCCGGTCCTGCACGAGGGCGACCTCGCGTCCGGCGACACGCCCGCGGGCTGGTCGGCCGAGCAGTCGGTGGCGCCGTCGGTGCGCGCCGCGGCGGCCTGGTCCTGGCGGTTCCTGCTGATCGCCGCGGCCACCGCCGCGGGTCTCTGGGTCGTCGGCTTCTTCAAGGTCATCGTCGTGTCGGTGGCGATCGCGCTGCTGCTGACGGTGCTGCTCGCCCCGGTCGCGCGGTTCCTGAGCGCGCGCCTGCGGTTCCCGCGCGGGCTCGCGGCGATCACGTCGGTGCTGCTGCTGCTCGCGGTGGTCACCGGGCTGGTCGTGCTGGCCGGGCGGTCGATCGCCAGCGGCTTCGGCGACCTCTACGACCAGGCGTCCCAGGGCGTCGACGAGGCGCTGCAGTGGCTGTCGGACGGCCCGCTCGGGCTGAGCACCGACCAGCTCGACGACCTCGTGCAGCAGGGCCGCGACCAGATCAGCGAGAACGCCAGCACGCTGGTGTCCGGCGCGCTGTCGGTCACCACGACGGTCGGCCACGTCGCCGCCGGGGCGCTGATCGCGCTGTTCTGCACGTTCTTCTTCCTGCTCGACGGCCGGACCATCTGGACCTGGCTGGTCGGCCTGCTGCCGATCTCGGTGCGCGAGCGCGTGCACCAGGCCGGCCGCCGCGGCATCGTCACGCTCTCCGGGTACACCCGGACGCAGATCCTCGTGGCGTTCGTGGACGCGACCGGCATCGGCATCGGCGCCGCGGTCCTCGGGGTCCCGCTGGCGGTGCCGCTCGCGACGCTGGTGTTCGTCGGCTCGTTCATCCCGATCGTCGGCGCCATCGCGACCGGCGCCGTGGCGGTGCTGGTCGCGCTCGTCGCGCAGGGCCCGGTCGTCGCACTGCTCATGCTCGGCGTGGTGCTGCTGGTGCAGCAGATCGAGGGGCACGTGCTGCAGCCGTTCCTCATGGGCCACGCCGTGTCCCTGCACCCGGTCGCCGTGCTGCTCGTCGTCGCGGCGGGCTCGCTGGCGGCCGGCATCGTGGGCGCGCTGTTCGCGGTGCCGATCGCGGCGGTGCTCAACACGGTGCTGCTGTACCTGCACGGGCACGACAAGTTCCCCGAGCTCGGCACCGACGACCACGTCACGCTGCGGCCGCCCGGTGCGTTCGGGCGCCGGCGCCTCGGCGGGCGCGGGCGGGTGCGCCCCGGCGGCGACGACGCGGCGGCAGGGCTGGAGCTTGGCGGCGCGCGCGGGGCCGGGGGCGCGCGGCGCGGCCCGGACGAGCAGACCGCGGGATCGTGAATGATGCACCGGTGACCTTCCTCGACGACGCCCGCGCCGCCGCGCGCCTGCTCCAGGGCGTGGCGACCCGCACCCCGGTGGAGACCTCCAGGGCCCTGTCCCAGATCGCCGGGACGCCGGTGCTGCTCAAGTGCGAGAACCTGCAGCGCGCCGGCTCGTTCAAGATCCGCGGCGCGTACGTGCGGATGGCGCGGCTGTCGCCGGAGGAGCAGGCCCGCGGCGTCGTCGCGGCGAGCGCCGGCAACCACGCGCAGGGCGTCGCCCTGGCGGCGCAGCTGCTCGGCATCGACGCGGTGGTCTACATGCCGGTCGACGCGGCGCTGCCGAAGGTCGCGGCGACCAAGGAGTACGGCGCGGAGGTCCGGCCGCACGGCCGCAGCGTGGACGAGGCGCTCGTCGCGGCGCGCGCCGAGGCGGACCGCACCGGCCGGGTGCTGATCCACCCGTTCGACCACGAGGACATCGTCGCCGGGCAGGGCACGCTGGCGCTGGAGATCCTCGAGCAGGTCCCGGACGTCCGGACGATCGTCGTGCCGCTCGGCGGCGGCGGGCTGGCGGCTGGCATCCAGGCGGTCGTGGCCGAGGTGGCGCCGCACGTCCGCGTGATCGGCGTGCAGGCCGCGCGGGCGGCCGCGTACCCGGCGTCGCTGGTGGCGGGCGAGCCGGTCGCGGCGCCCGAGCTGCACACCATGGCCGACGGCATCGCGGTCGGCACGCCCGGCGCGGTGCCGTTCGCCCTCCTGCAGCGGCACGGCTGCGAGGTGCGCACGGTGTCCGAGGAGGACCTGTCCCGCGCGCTGCTGCTGACCGCCGAGCGGGCGAAGCTCCTGGTCGAGCCGTCGGGCGCCGCGGGCGTCGCGGCCGTCATGGCGGCGCCGCCGGGCGACCTCGAGGGCCCCGTCGTCGTGCTGCTGTCCGGGGGCAACATCGACCCGCTGGTGCTGCTCCGGGTCGTCCGGCACGGCCTCGCGGTGTCCGGCCGGTACCTGCAGCTGCGGGTGCGGGTGCACGACACCCCGGGTGCGCTGGCGGCGCTGCTGCGCGAGCTCGCGACGACCGGCGGCAACGTCATGCACGTCTCGCACGTGCGGACCGGGGTGGACCTGGAGATCGACGAGGTCGAGATCGAGGTCCAGGTCGAGACGAAGGGCCCGGAGCACTGCGCAAGGGTCCTGCAGCACCTCCGCGACGGCGGCTTCCGCCTCGCGGAGCACTGAGGCGCGGCGGGCGCAGCGGGCCGGGCCGGCGCATCGAGGGGGTAGCCGACGCGTCGAGCGAGCAGTCGCGCACTGCTCGCTCGACGCGTCGACTGCTCGCTCGTGGGCTGGCGTCGAGGGCATGGAACGCTGCCGTCGCGTGTTAGGGGGAGTGCGGGCCGGCGCGGCCCGACGGACGAGAGGGACCACGGTGACGAGCACGACGGCCACGACCACCACCCCGGCGACGACGGACCCGGCCGACGGCTGGGTCGACCCGCGCACGCAGATCGAGGTCGGCGTGCTGCTCGCCAACGGCCGGCTCGTGGGCCGGCGGTTCGCGTCCCGCGCGGAGGCCGAGGCGTTCGCGCGGCCGGAGGACGGCGAGCAGGTCGTCGAGTACAACCTCGTCTGCGAGTGCGTGGTCTGACGCCCCGGCCGGCCCCGGACGCACGAGGGCCCCGACCGGATCGCCGGTCGGGGCCCTCGTCGCGTCGCGGGCGGTGCGTCAGCCGGTGAAGGGCTTCGCGTCCGTGATCTCGACCGGGATGTCGCGGCCGTTGGGCGCGGTGTAGGTCACCTTCTCGCCGACCTTGCGGCCGTTGATGGACGCGCCGAGCGGGGACGTCGGGGAGAACACCTCGATGTCGGCGCTGCCGGCGATCTCGCGCGAGCCGAGCAGGAACGTCATGGCGTCCCCGGCGACCACGGCGGTCACGACCATGCCGGGCTCCACCACGCCGTCGTCCGGCGGGGTGCCGATCTGGACGTTGCGGAGCTTCTCCTTGAGCTCGCGGATGCGGGCCTCCTGCTTGGCCTGCTCCTCGCGGGCGGCGTGGTAGCCGCCGTTCTCCTTGAGGTCGCCCTCGTCACGCGCGGCGGCGATCCGCTCGGTGACCTCGGCGCGTCCCGGGCCCTCGAGGTGCTCGAGCTCAGCCTTGAGGCGGTCGTAGGCCTCCTGCGTCAGCCAGGTGGCGGCCTGCGTCGTGTCGGTCACGTCCACTCCTTCCTGCGTGTCGCGCGCCCGGTCAGGACGCGCCGTCGGTGACCCCGGCCAGGCGTGCGCGGACCCGAGCGATGAACGGGGATGCCGTCTCCCTCGCGGTCGCGTCGGCCTGCGGCGACATCGGGCGACGTCGGACCGGGGGCGGCGTATGAATCGGCAAGCATAGCAACTGGCGGTGTCCGGCGTGGCCGGGGTCCACCGTGTCGTGCCGCGCGATCACGCAGCGGAGCAGGACTCCACGACCGCCGACACGGCCAGCTCGGTCGTCGGGATCGTCGTCGTCACGCGCTGCGTGGCGGTGCCCGCCGGGCCGACCTCGACGGTCTGCACGCCGACCTCCGCGTAGGACTCCGACAGCGCCTGCACCCGGCAGGAGACGGTGGACTCGGCGTCCTTCGTGACGTCGAACGTGAGCTGCGTGCTGGTCGGCCCGTCGACCTTGAAGCCGACCACCTTCCAGCTGAGCCCGTCCTGGGCGAGCGCGAGCCAGGCGGCGACGGCCACGGCCAGGACGCCGAGCGCGACCATCGCGAGGCGCCCGGCCCGGCGGCGCCCGGGTCCGGCGGTCTTCCCGTAGCGCCCGGCGGGGAGCTCGGGGGCGGGGGTCGGGGTCGCCGTCACGGTCATCTCCTGGGGGAACGGGTCGCGCGCGGGCCGCGCGGAGTCGTCGGGGTGCGACCATTGTCTCGCGCCGGGTGCCGTACCGGCGACGAGGAGAGGACGACACCACACCGTGACCGAGCAGCTGCGCCTGATGGCGGTGCACGCCCACCCGGACGACGAGTCGAGCAAGGGGGCGGCGACGACCGCCCGGTACGCCGCGGAGGGCGTGGACGTCCTCGTCGTCACCTGCACCGGCGGGGAGCGCGGCGACGTGCTGAACCCGCACCACCCGCCGGTCGAGGGCGGGATCGAGGGGATGCGCGCCGTGCGCCGCGTCGAGATGGCCGCGGCGGCCGCCGCGCTCGGGGTGCGGCAGCACTGGCTGGGCTTCGTCGACTCGGGGCTGCCCGAGGGCGACCCGCTGCCGCCGCTGCCCGAGGGCTGCTTCGCGCTGCAGCCGCTGGAGGAGGCGGCCCGCCCGCTGGTCGAGCTGGTGCGCGAGTTCCGGCCGCACGTCATCACGACGTACGACCCGACGGGCGGCTACCCGCACCCGGACCACATCATGTGCCACCGGGTGGCGTTCGAGGCGTTCCACGCGGCCGGCGACCCCGAGCGGTACCGCGGCGCCGGCGAGCCGTGGGAGCCGCTGAAGCTCTACTACAACCACGGCTTCTCGATGGCCCGGATCCGCGCGGCGCACGAGGCGCTGGTCGAGCGCGGCCTGGAGTCGCCGTTCGGCGAGTGGGTCGAGTCCCGGGCCGCCCGGGAGATCCCGGAGCGCGAGGTCACGACGCTGGTCGACGTGCACGAGCACTTCGACGCGCGGGACGGGGCGCTGCGCGCGCACGCGACCCAGATCGACCCCGAGGGCTTCTTCTTCGCGATGCCGCGGGACCTGGAGCTCGAGGTCTGGCCGACCGAGGAGTTCGAGCTCGCGGAGTCGCGGGTGCCGACCACGCTGCCGGAGGACGACCTGTTCGCCGGCGTCCGGGAGGCGATCGCGTGACCGGGCTGCTGGCGGTCGCGCACGGGACCCTGCTGCAGGGCTGGGGGTCGGTCGCCGCGGCGGTGAGCCCCTCGCCCTCGCCGTCGAGCATCGAGATCCCGCCGGAGGACCAGACGTCGCCCGGGCTGCTCGGGTTCCTCGTGACGTTCGCGGCCGCGGCGGCGGTCATCCTGCTGGCGTTCTCGATGGTCCGGCACCTGCGGGTCGTGGACCGGAACGCCCGGCGGCTGCGCGAGGCCGAGGAGACGGGCGCGCCCGCGGCGGGCGGCGACACCCCCGCGGCCGACGGCCCCGAGCGCCCCGACGGCCCGGCCGCGAGCCCGCCGCGGGGGCGCGCGTGAGCACCCCGCCGCCGGTCCGCCCGGCGGTGCGCGTCACGGTCGGCCAGCTCCGGGTGAGCGACGACCACGACGCCAACCGGGAGGTGGTCCGCCGGGCGTTCGACACCGCGCGCCGAGCGCGGGCCGACGTGCTGGTGCTGCCCGAGTACGCCTCGGGCTTCGACCCGCGGGGGACCGGCCCGGAGCACGTGGAGCCGCTGGACGGCCCGTTCGTGTCCCTGCTGCGCGAGCGCGCCGCCGCGGACGGCGTGGCGGTCCTCGCGGGCACGACCCTGCCGGGCGCGGACCCCGAGCGCGCGGTGAACGCGGTGGTCGCGGTCGCCGCCGACGGCGCGCTGGCGGGGGTGTACCGCAAGGTGCACCTGTACGACGCGTTCGGGCACCGCGAGTCCGAGCGCCTCGAGCCGGGCCCGGCCGACGCGCCGCCGCTGACGCTCGACGTCGCGGGCGTGCGACTCGGCGTGCTGACCTGCTACGACCTGCGGTTCCCCGAGTCCGCGCGCCGTGTGGTCGACGCCGGGGCCGAGGTGCTGGTCGTCCCGGCCGCGTGGGCCGCCGGACCGCTCAAGGCCGAGCACTGGCGCACGCTGGCGACGGCGCGGGCCATCGAGAACACGGCGGTCGTCGTGGCGGTCGGCCAGGCGGGCCGGGGCGTCACCGGGCGGTCGCTGGTGGTCGGGCCGGACGGCGTCGTCGGGCTGGAGCTCGGCGAGGAGCCGGAGCTGCGCACCGTCGACCTGGACCCCGAGGCGCTGCGCGGCGTGCGGGAGTCGAACCCGTCGCTGGCGAACCGCCGCTACCGCGTGGTCCCGGCGGTCTGACGCGTCGGTCCGCCGACGTCGGTGCTCCTGGCCGAGGTCGGTGGTTCCTCGCACCGATCTCGGCGCGGACCACCGACCTCGGCGCACGCGACCCACGAAGACGCCGGCGCCGTGGCCGGTTCCGGGTTCAGCCGCGCGGGCGGCCCTCCGGGTCGACGTCGGTGTCCGGGGACGGCCAGAACGTCCGCAGCAGCTCCTCCGGCGTGAGCACCGCCTCGGCGTGCTCGACCGCGTCGTCGCCCCCGGCGAGCGCGCGGACCTCGTCGTGGATCCGCTCCATCGACGCGTCGAGCTGAGCCGCGACGTCCGCCGCGAGCTTGAGCGAGTCGGTGAGGTGCCGCGGCACCTGCCGGTCGTACTTGTAGTAGATCTTGTGCTCGAGGCTCGCCCAGAAGTCCATGGCGATGGTCCGGAGCTGGATCTCGACGACGACCTGCTCCACGCGGTCGGACAGGTAGACGGGCACCTGCACGATGAGGTGCAGGGACTGGTACCCGTTGCCCTTGGGGTGCGCGATGTAGTCGCGCTCCTCGAGCAGCGTGAGGTCGGCCTGCCCGACGAGCATGTCCCGGACCCGGTAGATGTCCGACACGAACGAGCAGGTCACCCGCACGCCGGCGATGTCGAACATCTGCGCCCGGACGGCGTCGGGGGTCAGCGGGATGCCCTTGCGCCGGCACTTGGTCACGATCGACTCGAACGACTTGAGGCGGCTGCCGACGTGCTCGACCGGGTTGTAGTTCGCCATGTGCCGGAACTCGTCGCGCAGGATCGCGATCTTGGTCATGACCTCGTCGATGCCGAACTTGTAGGTCAGCGCGAGGCGGCGCATGTCGCGCATGAGCGCGCGCAGCTCCGTGGGGTCGGGCATCGCCACCGGGGCGACGGCCTGCTCCCGGGCCGACGGGTCGGGGACGCGGTGCACGGTGCCGGTCATGCCTCCACCGTAGTTCCCCCAAGCGGGGGTCAGCGCAGGACCGCCAGCGCGGCCGCGACGTAGTGGCAGGTGAAGCCGACGACGGTCAGCGCGTGGAAGATCTCGTGGAACCCGAACCAGCGCGGGCTCGGGTTCGGCCGCTTGAGGCCGTAGACCACCGCACCGAGCGTGTAGGCGAGGCCGCCGCCGGCGACGAGCCAGACGACCTCGGGTCCGCCCGTCGGGGCGCGCCAGAACGCGGGCAGGAACCACACCGCCACCCAGCCGAGCGCGATGTACACCGGCACGTAGACCCAGCGCGGCGCGCCGAGCCAGAACACCCGCGCGAGCAACCCGACCAGCGCGCCGGACCACACAATGATCAGCAGCGTCCGGGCGGTCGAGGCGGGCAGCAGGGCCACGGCCAGCGGGGTGTAGGTGCCGGCGATGACCAGGAAGATGTTCGTGTGGTCCATCCGGCGCAGGATCCCGGCGACCCGCGGGGACCAGGTGCCGCGGTGGTAGACCGCGCTCGTGCCGAACAGCAGCATGGCGGCGAGCCCGAACACGGCGCACGCGATCGTCAGCGGCGCGGTGGGCGCGAGCACGACGAGCACGATCGAGGCCGCGGTGACGAGCGGGAACATCCCGGCGTGGATCCAGCCCCGGAGCCGGGGCTTGACGGCGTCGGCGATCTGCTCGGCGGTCTCGGCGACCTTCACGGCGGGTCCTCCCTGTCGGCGGGCTCGGGGGGCGACGCGGACGAGCCTAACCTACGAGTGCGTAGGTTACGGCTGCGTAGGTAGTGCGCCGGCGCGCGGCCGGGGCCTGCACGAATCCTCCCCCTCGGACCTCGCGCCACCGGCCGTCCCGGGGTCCTGGCGAGCGGTAGCGTGAGCACGCCCAGCCGCCCAGACGAGGAGATCCGCGCGTGCGCCTGCCCCACCCGCTCTACGGGCTGTACGAGCGCCGCCTCGCCGCCTCGCTGCCCCGCGACCGGGTCCCGCGGCACGTCGGCGTGATCCTGGACGGCAACCGGCGGTGGGCGCGGCAGCTCGGCGAGTCGACCGCGACGGGCCACCGGCGCGGCGCGGACCGGATCGCGGACCTGCTCGCCTGGGGCGAGGAGGTCGGGGTCGAGGTCGTCACGCTGTGGATGCTGTCGACGGACAACCTCAGCCGCGACCCCGAGGAGCTGGACGCGCTGCTCGGCATCATCGAGGACGCCGTGCGCGAGCTCGCCGCCACCCGGCGCTGGCGGCTGCAGGCGGTGGGCTCGCTGGACCTGCTCCCCGAGCACACCCGCGCGACGCTGCGGGACGCGGAGTCCGCCACCGCCGACGTCCGCGGCCTGCACGTCAACGTGGCGATCGGCTACGGCGGCCGCAAGGAGATCGCGGACGCGGTGCGGTCCTACCTCAGCGAGCGCGCGGCCGAGGGCGCGACGCTCGACGACATCGCCGCGACGTTCGACGTCGAGCACATCGCGGACCACCTGTACACGAAGGGCCAGCCCGACCCGGACCTCGTGATCCGCACGTCGGGGGAGCAGCGGCTCGGCGGGTTCATGCTCTGGCAGTCGGTGCACTCGGAGTACTACTTCTGCGAGGTCTACTGGCCGGACTTCCGGCGGGTCGACTTCCTGCGCGCGGTCCGCGACTACGCCGCCCGGGAGCGCCGGCACGGCCAGTGAGCCGGGGTCGCGGCGACGGCCCGGCGACCCCCGGGTGAACATCGTGTTGCGGATCACACCAGCGGCGTGTCGTGCGCGCCGACGTGTCGGAGGCGCGGCGTAGCGTCCGGAGCAACGGGCGGCACCCGCCGCCCCCGGGAGGCCAGCCCATGGAGCATCCGCTCCGGGGGGAGGGCCGGTCCTGGCCCTCCGTGGCCGGCCGCCCTCGTCCCGTCACCGAGCGCCGCAGGACCCGCGGGTCCGGCGCGAGGGGTCCGACTCGGCGCTGAGCAGCGCCGGAGGGAGCCTGCCGTGGTCAGCAAGCTGGGAACCGCCACCGCCTCGACCGACCAGCCGGAGGGGCGCCGGACGCACGTCCTCGACACCTCCGTCCTCCTGTCGGACCCGCGCGCGATCACGCGGTTCGCCGAGCACGACGTGGTCCTCCCCGTCGTCGTGATCACCGAGCTCGAGGCCAAGCGGCACCACGCCGAGCTCGGCTACTTCGCCCGCGCCGCCCTGCGGCTGCTCGACGACCTGCGGGTCGCGCACGGCGGGCTGGACACGCCGATCCCGCTCGGCGAGCAGGGCGGCACGCTGCGGGTCGAGCTCAACCACACGAACCCCGAGGTGCTGCCGGCCGGGTTCCGGCTGGGCGACAACGACACCCGGATCCTCGCGTGCGCGGCCAACCTCGCGGCGGAGGGCCACGACGTCACGGTCGTGTCCAAGGACCTCCCGATGCGGATCAAGGCGTCGGCGATCGGGCTGCGCGCCGAGGAGTACCGGCACGAGCTCGCCGTCGACTCCGGGTGGACCGGCATGGACGCGCTCGACCTGACCGAGCAGCAGATGGCCGACCTGTGGGAGCACGAGTCGCTCCCGCTGGCCGACCTGCCCGACTCCCCGACGCTGCTGACGCACACCGGCCTCGTGATGCACAGCCCGCGCGGCTCGGCCCTCGGCCGGGTGACCGCCGACAAGCACGTGCAGGTGGTGCGCGGCGACCAGGACGTGTTCGGCCTGCACGGCCGCAGCGCGGAGCAGCGCATCGCGATCGACCTGCTGCTCGACGAGCAGGTCGGCATCGTCTCGCTGGGCGGCCGGGCCGGCACCGGCAAGTCGGCGCTCGCGCTGTGCGCCGGGCTGGAGGCCGTGCTGGAGCGCCGGCAGCACCGCAAGGTCATGGTGTTCCGGCCGCTGTACGCGGTCGGCGGCCAGGAGCTCGGTTACCTGCCGGGCAGCGAGGCCGAGAAGATGAACCCCTGGGCGCAGGCGGTGTTCGACACCCTGAGCGCGGTGGTCAGCCGCGAGGTGGTCGAGGAGATCATCGACCGTGAGCTTCTCGAGGTGCTGCCGCTCACGCACATCCGCGGGCGGTCGCTGCACGACGCGTTCGTGATCGTCGACGAGGCGCAGTCGCTCGAGCGGAACGTGCTGCTCACGGTGCTCTCCCGGATCGGGCAGAGCTCCCGGGTGGTGCTCACGCACGACGTGGCGCAGCGGGACAACCTGCGGGTCGGCCGGCACGACGGCGTCGCGGCGGTGATCGAGGCGCTCAAGGGGCACCCGCTGTTCGCGCACGTGACCCTGACCCGCTCGGAGCGGTCGCCGGTCGCGGCCCTGGTCACGGAGATGCTGGAGGGCATCGAGCTCTGACGGCGGCGGCCGCCCGACCGTGACGCCCGCAGCCCGGCCACGCGTCGCCGAGCGGGCAGAAGATGTCGCCTCCCAGGCCCCGGAAGGGACGTCTACTGCCCGCTCGGCGAGGTGGCGGGGGAGGGGGTGGGCGAGGTGGCGGGAGCGGAAGCGGGGGCGGTCGCGTGGGGCGGGGCCGCGTGCTCCGGGCGGGCCGCCAGGACCGCCACCACGAGGCCCACCACCGCGCCCGCCGCGGTGTCCAGGGCGCGGTCGAGGGCCAGTCGGGCCGGGTCCAGCGGCGCGCCCAGCGACGTCATCAGCAGCGCCATCGGGGTGATCGTGAGCATCGCGACGCCGTAGTGCCGGGCGACGACCAGCTCGGTGGCGGTCTGCAGCGCCACGACGAGCGCCGCGACGGCCCAGAACGGCAGGTCCGCGCCGAGCAGCGGCAGCGCGATCGCGACGCCCGCGGCCGTGCCGGCGGCGCGCTGCAGCGCCCGGACGCCCATGTGCCGGACGTGCGCGCCCTGCAGGACCGCGGCGGCGCCCATGACGGCCCAGGCCGGGTGGCCCCAGCCGGCGGCGGCCGCGACGGACCCGGCGAGCGCGGCGGCCACCGCGACCGAGACGGTGGGGGAGAGCGCCGCGCCGCCGGCCGTTCCGGCGCGCACGACGTCGCGCACCCGCGGCGCGGGCTCGGTCGGGAGCCCGCGGCCCCGGTCGAGCACCCAGCCGGCGTTGCACACCAGGCAGGCGACGAGCGCGCCGCCCGCGACCGCGAGACCCCGCGCCAGGACGTCGCCCGCGCCGGCGGCCGCGGCCGTGCCGGCCCCGGCGGCGAACACCAGGATGGTCGCCCCGGGCGGTCCGGTGCGCAGCGCGACCGCCCCGGCCGTGGCGCCCGCGGCGAGCAGCGTCAGGACGGCCAGCTCTGCGGCCACCGGGGCGCCCGCGGCCGCCAGGGCCGACATCGCCACCACTGCCGCGGTGAGTGCGCCGCCGACGAGCGCCATGAGCCGCAGCCGCCAGGCGTACCCGCTGGACCGCCCGTAGAGCGACGCGAGCGCGCCGAGCGAGGCGTAGCCGGCCAGGTCGTGGCGTCCGATCGCGGCCACCAGCAGGAACGCCAGCGCGACGCTCGCGCCGCACCGCAGGGCGCCGCCGAGGGAGTCCCGGGTGCCCGGGCCGCCCCGGTGCGGCCGGAGGGCGGCGCGGAGCTGGGACGGGTGCAGGAGGGCGGCGGCGAGGGACAGGCGGTGCACCCGGCGATCCTGCCACCGAATCGTTCACCGGTAAATGATTCGTGAAGCAACTCACGCTCGGTAGGGTGGCTGGCGTGGACAGCGTGGACCGCCTGCGCGCGGACTGGGAGCGCGAGGCGCCGGGGCTCGACGTCGCGCCGATCGCCGTCGCCGGGCGGATCACCCGGATCGCCGCGCTGCTGGACGCCCGGGCGGAGGCCGCGCTGGCGGAGGCGGACCTGACGCGGGGCGAGTTCGACGTCCTCTGCGCGCTGCGCCGGGCGGGGCGCGCGCTGCGGGCGGCCGAGGTGTCCACGATCACCGCCGCGTCGCCGGCCGCGATCACCAAGCGGGCGGACACGCTGGTCCGCGCGGGCCTGGTCGCCCGGGCGATCCCGCACCGGGACCGCCGGGGCGTGCTCCTGGAGCTGACCGAGGAGGGGCGCGCCGCGGTCGACCGGCTGATGCCGGAGCACCTCGCCCGGGAGGCCGACGCGCTCGGCGGGCTGGACGCCGGTGAGGCCGCGGCGCTCGCGGCCCTGCTGTCCCGCGTGCTCGTCCGGGTCGAGGGCGGCGCCTGAGCGAGGTCGGGACGCGGGAGCGTCCGAGCAGGTCAGGAGCGATCGCGCACGCGGTCGCCGGGTGAAGTCGGGCAAAACACCGCGTTTCCATCCCTGTGACCGCTCACAAGGGACCAAGGTCCCCCCGATGGGTCGGGGAACCCCGGACGGCCCACCAGGCCGCCCGGAGCCCCCCGCCCCTCGGCCCAGGAGACCACCGTGCCCCTGCCCCGACTGCGCACCTCCCTGCGCGCTCAGCTCGTCGCGACCGGAGCCGGCGCCGTCGCCGTCACCGCCGCCCTGCTCACCGCCGTCGGCGGCTGGCAGGTGACCGGCCTGGCCTCCCAGGCGGGCGACGACGTCGACCGCCTGATGCGCGACTCGATGACCCAGACCACCCAGCAGGCGGTGACGATGGTCGAGACCCAGGTCGCGACCGTCACCGACCGGATGGCCTCGAGCCTCCGGGTCGCCCAGGAGACGTTCGCGCAGGCGGGCGCCCTGACGTTCGACGGCTCGGAGCACTGGACCGTCACGGACCAGACGACCGGCGCCACGGAGGAGGTCGACCTGCCCCGGCTGCAGGTCGGCGGGACGTGGCTCGGCCGCACCACCGACCCGGCGACCCCGGTCCCGGTGGTCGACGAGATCACCACCCTGCTCGACGCGCCCGTCACCGTCTTCCAGCGGGTGAACGCCGAGGGCGACATGCTGCGCGTCGCGACGAGCGTGACCAACGCCGACGGCGCGCGCGTCATCGGCACCGCGATCGGCGCGACCGGCGCCGACGGCAAGCCCAACGCGGTCGTCGCGTCGCTGCTGTCCGGGCAGCCGTACTACGGCACGGCAACCGTGGTCGGCCAGCCGTTCGTCACGGCCTACGCCCCGCTGCTGGCGGGCGACGAGGTGGTCGGCGGCCTGTTCGTCGGCGTCCCGCAGACCGAGGTCGACGCCCCGCTGCGCGCCGCGCTGGCCGAGGTGGCCGTCGGCGAGGAGGGCTACCTGACCGTCGCGGACGCGAACGGGCAGTGGGTCGTCCCGCCGCCGGGCGCCCAGGCGGGCGACGCCGCGGGCTCGGTGGACGCCGACGGCGAGGCGTACGCGCCGCGCCTGGTCGAGGCCGCCGCGGAGCTCGGCGAGGGGGAGACCGCCACCGAGCGCGTCGACCTCGGGGACGCCGGTGCCGCCACCGTGCAGCTCGCGCGGTACGCCCCGTGGGGCTGGACCGTCGCCGCGTGGGGCTTCGACGCCGACCTGCGCGCGGTGTCCGCGGAGCTGGAGTCGGGCGCCAGCACCCTCATGGTCACCCTGCTGGTCGCCGGCCTGGTCGTCGCCGCGGTCGCGGTCGCGCTGGTCGTGTGGATCTCCGGCCGGATCGTCGCCCGCGTCGGGCGGCTCACCACCGCGCTGCGCCGGGTCGCCGACCGCGACCTGTCCGTCGCCGTGCGCGGCGAGGGCCGGGACGAGATCGGCGTCATGGGCGCCGCGCTCGGGGAGGCCATCGACGCGATGCGCGCCGCGCTCACCCGGATGCGCGAGGGCGCCGAGGCCGTGCGCGGCACCGCCGGCCGGCTCGACGGCTCGTCGGGCACGCTGGAGGAGGCCGCGGGCCGCACCGTGTCCCGCGCCGAGGTCGCCGCCGGCTCCGCCTCGGTCGTGAGCACCGAGGTGCAGACGGTGACCGCGGCGATGACGGAGATGCGCGCGTCCATCGAGTCGGTCGCGCAGGACGTGAGCGCGGCCTCCGGCGAGGCGGCGCAGGCCGTGGGCGTGACCGCCGAGGCCGCCTCGGCGGCGGACCGGCTCGCGGCGTCGACCGGCCAGATCGCGGCCGTCCTGGACACCGTGACGACGATCGCCGGCCAGACCCACCTGCTCGCGCTGAACGCCAGCATCGAGGCGGCCCGCGCGGGCAGCGCCGGCGCCGGGTTCGCCGTCGTCGCCGGCGAGGTCAAGGACCTGGCGCAGCAGACCTCGAGCGCGATCGGCACGATCGCGCCGGTGCTCGAGGCCGTCACCCGGGACGCCGCCGACGTGCAGGAGTCGGTGTCCCGGATCTCCCGCGCCGTCGCGACGGTCGACGGGCTGCAGGGCGCGGTGTCCGCCGTGGTCGAGGAGCAGACCGCCACGACGTCCGAGATCGAGCGCAACCTCGTGGTCGCCGCCGAGAGCACGACGGACATCGCCGGCAGCGCCGCGGACGTCGCCCAGGCGGCCGGGCAGGCGTTCGACGGGGCCGCCGAGGTGCGGCAGGCCGTCATCACCCTGGGTGACGTCGCCGCCGAGCTCGCGCGGGGCGCGGAGGAATTCACGCTGAACCGGCCCGCCGCACAGTTCGACCTGGCACGCTAGGCGAGGCGCCGTCGGCCCGGGACCCCCTGCCCCGGACCGGCGGCGCCGTCGCGCGCGGGGGTCAGGCCTTCGGGCGGGTCATGCTCAGCAGGTCGAGCGCCGCGTCGAGCTGCGCCTCGGTGACCTCGCCGCGCGCCACGTAGCCGAGGTCCACCACGGCCTCGCGGACCGTGATGCCCTGCGCCACCGCGTGCTTGGCGATCTTCGCCGCCGCCTCGTAGCCGATCACCCGGTTCAGCGGGGTGACGATCGACGGGGACGACCCGGCGTACGCGGCGCCACGCTCGGTGACGACCTCGATGCCGTCGACGGTGCGGTCGGCGAGCACGCGGCACGCGGCCGCGAGCAGCCGCTCCGACTCCAGGACCGCCTGGCCCATGACCGGGATCTGCACGTTGAGCTCGAAGGAGCCGCTCGCGCCGGCCCACGCCACGGTGGCGTCGTTGCCGACCACGCGCGCGGCGACCATGAGCACGGCCTCCGGGATGACCGGGTTCACCTTGCCCGGCATGATCGACGAGCCCGGCTGCAGGTCGGGGATGCGGATCTCGCCCAGGCCGGTGTTCGGCCCGGAGCCCATCCAGCGCAGGTCGTTGCAGATCTTGGTCAGGCTGACCGCGATGGTCTTCAGCGCGCCCGACAGCTCGACCAGCCCGTCCCGAGCCCCCTGCGCCTCGAAGTGGTCGCGCGCCTCGGTCAGCGGCAGCCCGGTCTCCTCGGCGAGCAGGGCGATGACCCGCTGCGGGAAGCCGGCCGGGGTGTTGATGCCGGTGCCCACCGCCGTGCCGCCGAGCGGGACCTCCGCCACCCGGGGGAGCGCCGCCTGCACCCGCTCGACCCCGCGGCGCACGGCGGCCGCGTAGCCGCCGAACTCCTGGCCGAACGTCACCGGGGTCGCGTCCATCAGGTGCGTGCGGCCGGCCTTCACGTCGCCGGCGTGCTTCTCGGCGAGCCGCTCCAGCGAGGCGGCGAGGTGCTCCAGCGCGGGGACCAGGTCGTTGACGGCACCGTCGGTGGCGGCGACGTGCACCGAGGTCGGGAACACGTCGTTCGAGGACTGCGAGGCGTTGACGTGGTCGTTCGGGTGGACGTCGGCGCCGAGGGACCGGGACGCGAGGGTCGCCAGCACCTCGTTCATGTTCATGTTCGAGGAGGTGCCGGAGCCGGTCTGGTAGACGTCGACCGGGAAGTGCGCGTCGTGCCGGCCGTCGGCGACCTCGTCCGCCGCGTCGGCGATCGCGCGCGCCACGGCGGCGTCGAGGATGCCGAGCTCGGCGTTGGCCAGGGCGGCGGCCTTCTTGACCCGGGCCAGCGCGGCGACGTGGCCGCGCTCCAGGCCGGTCCCGCTGATCGGGAAGTTCTCCACCGCGCGCTGGGTCTGCGCGCGGTAGAGGGCGTCCGCGGGGACGCGGACCTCGCCCATCGTGTCGTGCTCGATGCGGTACTGGACGTCGTCGTCGGCGTGCAGGCTCATGCGGCCGATCCTGCCACCGCCAGGGACCTCGGTCCCGCCCGCGCCCCGCGCGAGGGGCGCGGGGTGGCGCACGTCACACCTCCCCGCGCGCCCCCTCTCGCCGAGATGGCAACTCTCGGCTGTGCGCGCGGCGTGCCGCACAGCCGAGAGTTGCCATCTCGCCGGAGAACGGCGAGCGCGGGGGAGCGGGCAGGCGTCAGGCCGGGACCGGGACGTCGCCGATGTCGCCGATCGCGGACGTCAGGCGCGCGTGGCCGTCCGCCAGCGCGTACTCCACGCCCACGACCGCGACGCGGCCGGCGTCGATGCCCTCGGCCAGCGTGACCGAGTACGAGCGCAGCATGTCGACGGTGTGCCGCACGTGCTCGTGGCCGAGCTCGGCCGGGTCGACCGACGACAGGTCGCGCGGGCGTCCCTCGGCGTCGGCGCCGTGCGCCAGCGACACGATCGACGGGATCACCCGGTCCACCACGGCGCGCACGAATCCGCGCTGCAGCTCGCCGGTGGTGAGCGCCGCCGTGGCCGCCGCCACCGCGCCGCACGAGTCGTGGCCCAGCACGACGACCAGCGAGGCGCCGAGGACCTCGACGCCGTACTCGATGGAGCCGATCACCGTCGTGTCGAGGACGTGGCCGGCGGTCCGGACGACGAACACGTCGCCGAGCCCCTGGTCGAAGATGATCTCGGCCGCGACGCGGCTGTCCGAGCAGCCGAACACGACGGCGAACGGGGCCTGGCCGGTGCTGACCTCGGCGCGGCGGTCGATGCCCTGGGACGGGTGCTCCATGGCGCCGCGGACGAACCGGTCGTTGCCGTCGCGCAGCGCGGCCCAGGCCTCGGCGGGGGTAGTGGGGTGTGCCATGCGGACATGGTCGCACCACGCGGCGCGGGGCGAGGAGCGGTGTCCGCGGGCCGCCCGCGTCCCGCCCGCCCGGGGTGGAACCGCCCGGCTGGACCCTGCTCCGGTGGCAGGCCGCGACCCGCCGGTGTAGCCATGGGGAGGGAAGCGTGGAGACGTCGCGGAGCCCCAGGTGGGAGCGCCGCGACGCCGAGTGAGGGAGAGCGGTGCGCGTGCGAAGACGGTCGAGGGCGATCGCCGGGGTGTCGGTGCTCGCGCTGGGGGCGGGGCTGGCGGCGTGCGCGCCGGCGGACTCCACCCCGGTGCTCACCTGGTACACGAACCCGGACGCGGGGGGCCAGGCGACGCTGGCCCAGCAGTGCACGGAGGAGGCCGGCGGGGCCTACCGCATCGAGGTGTCGGTGCTGCCCCGCGACGCCAGCTCCCAGCGCGAGCAGCTGGCTCGGCGGCTCGCGGCGTCCGACTCGTCGATCGACCTGATGAGCCTCGACCCGCCGTTCATCCCGGAGCTGGCGAACGCCGGCTTCCTGGCGCCGGTGCCGGAGGACATCGCGGAGCAGGTCAGCCAGGACGTCGCGGAGGGCGCGCTCCAGGGCGCCTCGTGGGGCGACGAGCTCGTGACCGTCCCGTTCTGGGCCAACACGCAGCTGCTCTGGTACAAGAAGTCGGTCGCCGAGGCGGCGGGGCTGGACCCCGCGACCACGCCGGTGACCTGGGACCAGATCATGGACGCCGCGCGCGACCAGGACAAGACGCTCGGCGTGCAGGGCATCAAGGCCGAGGCGTACACCGTGTGGATCAACGCCCTGGTCGAGTCGGCCGGCGGGCAGATCGTGGAGAACCCCGAGGCGCCCGCCGAGGACGTGCAGCTGGGCCTCGAGACCGACGCCGGTCGCGAGGCCGCCCGGATCATCGGGGAGATCGGCAAGGACCGCCTCGGCGGGCCCGGGTTGCCGACCCAGGACGAGAACGCCTCGCTCACCCAGTTCCAGGGGGAGAGCGGGTCGTTCATGGTCAACTGGCCGTTCGTCTGGCCGGCCATGCAGGCCTCGGTGGAGGACGGTGCGCTGGACCAGTCGTTCCTCGACGACGTGGGCTGGGCGGTCTACCCGCAGGTGACCGAGGGCACCGACGCCGCGCCGCCGTACGGCGGGATCAACCTCGGCGTCGGCGCGTTCAGCGAGCACGTCGACGAGGCCTACGAGGCCGCCGCGTGCATCGTGCAGCCGGAGAACCAGGCGGCGTACTTCGTCACCGACGGCAACCCGCCGGCGTCGACCGTGGCCTACGACGACCCGAAGGTGCAGGAGACGTTCCCGATGGCGGACGTCATCCGCCAGTCGCTGGAGCAGGCGGCCCCGCGCCCCCAGACCCCGTACTACAACGAGGTCTCCCAGGGTCTCCAGGAGACCTGGCACCCGCCGGCCTCGGTCGACCCCGACCGGACGCCGCAGGAGTCCACGGACTTCATCACCGCCGTGCTGCGAGGGGAGCGACTCCTGTGAGTACCGAGATCACGGGCGCCGCGGCGGGGGTGGCGGCGAAGGCCACCCGCGGCGCGGGCCCCGGAAAGGCGTCGAAGCCCCGCAAGAGCGACCGCGCCCGGGCCGAGGCCCGGCTGGGCTGGTGGCTGGCCGGCCCGGCGTTCGTGGTGATGCTGGCCGTCACCGCCTACCCGATCCTGCAGGCCGTCTACGACTCGCTGTTCCGGTACCGGCTCACCGCGCCGGACGACCGGGCGTTCGTCGGGCTCGGCAACTACGGCGTGGTGCTGGGCGACCCGGTGTTCTGGCAGTCGCTCGGGGTGACGACGCTGATCATGGTGATCACCGTCGCGATCGAGCTGGTGCTCGGCTTCGCCCTGGCGCTCGTCATGCACCGGGCCGTCCTCCGGCTCCGGGGCCTGCTGCGCACCGCGATCCTCGTGCCGTACGGGATCATCACGGTCGTGTCCGCGTTCGCGTGGTTCTACGCGTTCGACATCAGCTCGGGGTACGTGAACAGCTGGTTCGACTGGGTGCCCGGGATCAGCGAGGACCTCAACTGGTTCGCCGGCACCGGCACCAGCCTGTTCGTCATCATCGCGTCCGAGGTCTGGAAGACCACGCCGTTCATCTCGCTGCTGCTGCTCGCGGGCCTGGCGCAGGTGCCGGGCGACCTCGAGGAGGCCGCGCAGGTCGACGGCGCCACCTGGTGGCAGCGGATGAAGCGCGTCGTCCTGCCGAACATGAAGGCCGCGATCATGGTCGCCGTCCTGTTCCGGGCGCTCGACGCGTTCCGCATCTTCGACAACGTGTTCATCATGACGAACGGCGCCAACGGCACCACGGTCCTGTCGCTGCTGGCCTACCGGACGTCCATCGGGCGGCTGGAGATCGGCCTCGGCTCCGCGATCTCGGTGCTGCTGTTCATCTGCGTGATCATCATCTGCTTCATCGCGATCAAGATCTTCAAGGTCGACCTCGCCGGTGCCCGAGGGGAGAAGTGATGGGGACCCTGTCCGGCAAGCAGAAGGTGGCCTGGGCGGCCATCACCGTCGTCGTCCTCGTCTGGGCGCTGTTCCCGGTCGCGTCGATCATCGCGACCTCGTTCAAGCTGCCGAGCGACCTCAGCACCGGCAACTTCCTGCCGACGACCTGGTCCTGGACCAACTACGAGCAGATCCTCGGGCCCGACGGCTCGGCGCAGGAGCTGTTCCTGTCGTCGCTGCGGAACTCGATCGGCATCTCGCTGATCGCCACGGCGATCTCGTCGGTGCTGGCCACGCTCGCGGCGTACGCGATCGCCCGGCTCGACTTCCCGGGCCGCAAGCTGATCCTCACCACCGCGCTCGGGGTGTCGATCTTCCCGGTGATCTCGATCGTCACGCCGCTGTTCAACCTGTGGCGGAACATCGGCCTGTACGACACCTGGCCCGGCCTGATCATCCCGTACCTGTCGCTGACCCTGCCGATCTCGATCTGGACCCTGACCGCGTTCTTCCGGCAGATCCCGTGGGAGCTCGAGCAGGCCGCGCAGGTCGACGGCGCGACCACGTGGCAGGCGTTCCGCAAGGCGATCGTGCCGCTCGCGGCGCCGGGCGTGTTCACCACCGCGCTGATCGCGTTCTTCATCGCGTGGAACGACTTCGTGTACGGCATCTCGCTGACCTCGACCGAGGCGGCCCGGCCCGTGCCCGCCGCGCTGGCGTTCTTCTCCGGGGCCTCGCAGTTCGAGGACCCCACCGGCGCGATCTCCGCCGCCGCCGTCGTCGTGACCATCCCCGTCGTCGTCCTGGTGCTGCTGTTCCAGCGCCAGATCGTGTCCGGGCTGACCCAGGGCGCGGTCAAGGGCTGAGGCCCTCGCCGCGGAAGGAGTACCCCATGGCATCCATCACCCTCACCGACATCGTCAAGAAGTACGGCGACGGCTACCCGGCCGTGAACGGCGTGAGCCTCGACATCAAGGACGGCGAGTTCGTCATCCTCGTCGGGCCGTCCGGCTGCGGGAAGTCGACGCTGCTGCGCATGATCGTCGGCCTCGAGGACATCACCTCCGGCGAGCTGAGGATCGGCGACGAGGTCGTCAACGAGAAGGCCCCGCGCGACCGGCACCTCGCGATGGTGTTCCAGAACTACGCGCTGTACCCGCACCTCACCGTGTACGAGAACATCGCGTTCCCGCTGCGGCTGCAGAAGGGCAAGTACACCGAGGAGCAGATCAAGGACAACGTCGAGTACGCGGCGGACACCCTGGAGCTGCGCGAGCACCTCGACCGCAAGCCGGCGAACCTGTCCGGCGGCCAGCGGCAGCGCGTCGCGATGGGGCGCGCGATCGTCCGGGACGCGCGCGCGTTCCTGTTCGACGAGCCGCTGTCCAACCTGGACGCCAAGCTGCGCGGCCAGATGCGGACCGAGATCGCCCGCATGCAGCGCCGGCTCGGCACCACCACGGTGTACGTGACGCACGACCAGACCGAGGCCATGACGCTCGGCGACCGGGTGGCGGTCCTCCGCAAGGGCGAGCTGCAGCAGGTGGCGAGCCCGCGGGCGCTCTACGAGCAGCCCGTCAACCTGTTCGTGGCCGGGTTCATCGGCTCCCCGCCGATGAACTTCCTGCCCGGCGAGGTGCACGGCGACTCGCTGCGGCTGCCGTTCGGCGACGTGCCGATCCCGGAGTCGGCGCGGGGCAAGCTCGACGGCCGGGAGCTGGTCATCGTCGGCCTGCGGCCGGAGCACGTCGAGGACGCCCGCGTCCTGGACGAGGACAAGCGCGCCAAGGGCGCCACGTTCTCGGCCGAGGTGGACGTCGTCGAGTGGCTGGGTGCGGAGCTGTACGCCTACATCCCGTTCGAGACGCACGCCGACGTCGCGCAGAAGCTCGAGGAGCTCGACCGCGACCTCGACGGCGAGGGGATGCGCACCCAGATGATCGTCGCGCTCGGCTCCGAGAGCCGGGTCCGCGACGGCAGCAGCGCCGACCTGTGGTTCGACCCGAGGCGGCTGCTGATCTTCGACCCGGAGTCGGGAGAGAACCTCACCTACGACGAGGAGGCGGCCCGCCGCATCGACGGCGAGACCGAGGAGGACCGCCGCGCGGCCCTGGAGCGCGCGCACCGCGACGCCGAGAAGCAGTCGAACGGCGAGGCCGCGGGCCGCCACCGCCAGGCGAGCTGACCCGCACCCCCGCGATCTGCCCCGTCGAGGTCGAGGGTTTCCGCCGAGGTCGAGGGTTTCCGTGCCCTCTCCGGGGCGGAACCCTCGACCTCGGCGGTGGGCCTACGCCTCGCCGAGCTCCACGGACGTCGGGGGGTTGGCGCCCGAGCGGGAGACCGTGATCGCGGCGACCTGGGCGCAGCGGACCAGGACGCGCTCGACCGTCGGCCGGTCGATCGCGTGCAGCGCCTCGCGCCGGTCGGCGCCCAGCAGGTCCGCGGACCACAGGCCGTCGACCAGCGCGCCCATGAACGAGTCGCCCGCGCCGACCGTGTCGGCCACCTCGACCCGGGGCGCCTCGACCAGCACCTCGTCGCCGCCCGCCGTGATCGCCAGCGCGCCCTCGCCGCCCAGCGTCACGACGACCAGCGCCGGGCCGCGGCCCAGCCAGTCCCGGGCGATCTCGGCCGGCGCGACCCCCGGGTGCAGCCAGGCCAGGTCCTCGTCGGAGACCTTGACGACGTCGGCCAGCGCGACGAGCCGCTCGACGACCGGCAGCGTGTCCTCGGGGGAGCCCATGAGCGCGGGGCGCAGGTTGGGGTCGTAGGTGATCGTCGACGTGTCCCGGCGGTCGGCCAGCAGGCGGGCGACCGCCTCGCCGCCCGGCGCGATCACCGTGGCGATCGAGCCGGTGTGCACGACGGCGGGGGTGTCGTCGCCCTCGTCCCAGCGCGTCGGGAGGTCCCAGGTGAGGTCGAACTC
This sequence comes from Cellulomonas sp. PS-H5, assembly GCF_019265565.1. Lineage (NCBI taxonomy): Bacteria > Bacillati > Actinomycetota > Actinomycetes > Micrococcales > Cellulomonadaceae > Cellulomonas > Cellulomonas sp. PS-H5. The sequence continues at coordinate 49,547 of NZ_JAHVCI010000012.1, read as the reverse complement.
GTAGGTCGCGGCGCCCTCGGCGTCGAGGTGCGCGCGGGCCACGGGGGTGTGCTCGGGGCCGCGGTCGCCGGCGAGCACGTGCACGTCCGAGCCGGCCAGGTGCTCCCGGACCAGGTCGCCGTGCGCGTCGTCGGCGAGCCAGGTCAGCAGGTCGACGCGCCGGCCCAGCCGGCCGAGGCCGATCGCGACGTTCGCGGGGCTGCCGCCGGGGTGCTCGGCGGGCTCGGCGCCCGGGCGGAGCACGACGTCGACGAGGGCCTCCCCGACGACGAGGGCACGGGCGGCGGGCTGCTCGGTCATGGGGCTCCTTCGCGTCCGGCGGCGGTGCCGGGTCGGGGGTGGGGTCGTGCGGGGTGGAGCGGGGTCGGACGGGGTTGCACGGGGCGCGGGTGCGCCCGCCCCGTCAGGAGCCGGCGTCCTCGCCGTCGGCCGCGCGGGCGGCGTCCAGCCGGGCGCGCGCGCCGTCCAGCCACTGCTGGCAGCGGGCCGCCAGGGCCTCGCCGCGCTCCCAGAGCGCGAGCGACTCCTCGAGCGTCGCGCCACCGGCCTCCAGCCGGGAGACGACGGCGACGAGCTCGTCGCGCGCCTGCTCGTAGGACAGGTCGGCGACGCCGGGGGCGCCGGGGGAGTCGGAGGCGGAGGAGGTGTCGCTCACGGGCACCATCTAACCAACGACCGCCGACCCTCGCGCCCACCCGGGGCCGCTCAGCCCTCGCGCGCCGCGAACTCCTGCGTGCCGAGCACGGCGAGCAGCCGCAGCCGCCCCTCGGCCTCGCTGCGCGGCGCCGCCGTGAGCACCAGCAGCGTCTGCGACCCGTCCTCGGTGAACAGCGCCTGGCAGTCGACCTCGATCGGCCCGACCCGCGGGTGCACCAGCGTCTTGTGGTCCTCGAACCGGCGGGACACCTCGTGCGCCTCCCAGATCGCGACGAACTCCGGGCTCCGGGCGGACAGCGCGCGCACCAGCTCGGCGGCCCGGGAGCGCGGCCCCTCCGCCCCGAGCGTCGCGCGCAGCGAGGCGACCTGCGCCCGGCTCTGCCGGTCCCGGTCCTCGGCCGGGTACATGAGGCGCTCCGTCTCCGGGTGTGCGAACCAGCGGTAGATCGCGCTGCGCTCCCACCCGGTCAGCTGCTCGACGGGGCCGAACAGCGCGCGCGCCAGGTCGTTCTGCACCAGGGTCCGGCCGAGCCCGTCCAGGATCAGCGCCGGGCTGTCGGTGATCCGGTCGAGCACCCGGAGCAGCCCCGGGGCGACGTAGTCCTCGCGGGCCGCGCGGTCCGGGGCGCTGTGCCCCGCGACCCGGTACAGGTAGTCCCGCTCGTCGGGCGTCAGCCGCAGCGCGCGGGCGAGTGAGCCGAGCATCTGGGTGCTGGGCTGCGGGCCGCGGCGCTGCTCGAGCCGGGTGTAGTAGTCCGTCGACATGACGGCGAGCTGCGCGACCTCCTCGCGGCGCAGGCCCGGCGCCCGGCGCCGCGCGCCCGGGGGCAGCCCGACGTCGTCCGGGCGCAGCGCCTCCCGGTGCCGGAGCAGGAAGTCGGCCAGCGCGTCGCGATCCACCCGAGCAGTATCGGCGGGGCGCCGGTGCGCAGCCAGGGATCGGCGGTCCCCCGACAACCGCTCTCTGGCGGGGCCGCGCGAGCCGCCGAAGACTCGGAGCATGCGAATCACCGGTAACACCGTCTTCATCCCCGGCGCGACGAGCGGCATCGGCCTGGCCCTCGCCGTCGCCCTGCACGAGCGGGGGAACGAGGTGATCGTGGGCGGGCGGCGCACCGAGCTGCTCGACCGCGTCACCGCCGAGCACCCCGGCATCCACGCCTACCGGATCGACACCGCCGACGCCGAGGACGTGGCCGAGGTCGCGAAGCGCGTCATCGCGGAGCACCCCGAGGTGAACGTGCTGGTCCCGATGGCCGGCATCATGCGCGTCGAGGACTGGACCGACCCGGCGGGCTTCCTCGCCACCGCCGAGCAGACCGTCACCACCAACGTGCTCGGGCCGATCCGGCTGATCGCCGCGTTCGTCGAGCACCTGCAGACCCGCCCGGACGCCACGATCCTCACCGTGTCCTCCGGGCTGGCGTTCGCCCCGCTGCAGGTCACGCCGACGTACAACGCCAGCAAGGCGTTCATCCACATGCTCAGCGAGTCGATCCGGCTGCAGCTGGCCGGCACGAGCGTCCGCGTCGTCGAGCTCGAGCCGCCGTCGGTGCAGACCGACCTCATGCCGGGGCACCGGGAGAACGCGGACGCGATGCCGCTCGACGACTTCGTCGCCGAGGTCATGGCCCTGCTCGAGGCGCAGCCCGACGCCACGGAGATCCAGGTCGAGCGCGTGAAGTTCCTCCGGTACGGCGAGGCCCGCGGGGACTACCCGCAGGTGGTCGCGGCGCTCAACGCGCGGGACCCGCACGGGAAGTAGCCGGGCGACCGCCGGCCCCCACGGCGCGCGGGGTGGCGGACAGCGGGAGCGGTCAGGCGTCCCCGTCGTCCGCCGCCGCGGGCCGCTTCCGCCCGGGCGCGACCGCCAGCACCGTCGCCATGAGCTCCCCGCGGGACACCCGGATCCGCAGCGAGTCCTTCGCGGCGACCTCGGTCGCCTCCCGCACGACGCGCCCGTCGGACGTCTGCACCACGGCGTACCCGCGGTCGAGCGTCGCCGCGGGGGACAGCGCGCGGACCTGCGCGGCGAGCGCCCGGGTCGACGTCACCGCGCCGGCGAGCGCGTGGTCGAGGCTCCGCCGGGCGTGGTCGCGGGCGCGCAGCACCTCGGCCTCGCGGGTGTCGACCATCGTGTGCGGCCGGGCGAGCACCGGGCGGCTGCGCACCTGCTCCAGGCCGGCGGCCTCGCGGGCCACGCGGTGCTCGACCGCCGACCGGATCCGGGCGCGGGCCTGCGTGACGCGGGCCCGCTCCTCGCCGACGTCCGGCACGATCCGCTTCGCGGCGTCGGTCGGGGTGGACGCGCGGTAGTCGGCGACCAGGTCCAGCAGCGGGGTGTCGGTCTCGTGGCCGATAGCGGATACCAGCGGGGTCCGGCAGGCCGCGGCGGCGCGCACCATCGCCTCGTTGCTGAACGGCAGCAGGTCCTCGACCGAGCCGCCGCCGCGCGCGACGACGATCACCTCGACCCGGGGGTCCGCGTCCAGCTCGGCGATCGCCCGGCTGACCTGCGGCACCGCGCCGACGCCCTGCACCGCGACCTCGCGGATGACGAACTCGACCTGGGGCCAGCGCGCGCGGGCGTTCACCACCACGTCGTGCTCCGCCTTCGACTCCCGCCCGCACACCAGGCCGACGACCCGCGGCAGGAACGGCAGCGGCACCCGGCGCTCGGGGTCGAACAGGCCCTCCGCGGCGAGCACCCGCTTGAGGTGCTCGATCCGGGCGAGCAGCTCGCCCACGCCGACCGCACGCACCTCGTCCGCGTTGAGCTGCAGCGTGCCGCGCTTGGTCCAGAACGTCGGGCGCGCGTGCACCACGACGTGCGCGCCCTCGGCGAGCGGGGTCGCGGCGCCGGACAGCACGCCCGCGGGCATCGACACGGGCAGCGACATGTCGGTGTCCGTGTCGCGCAGCGTGAGGAACGCGATGTTCGCGCCCGGGCGCCGGTTGAGCTGGACGACCTGGCCCTCGACCCACAGCGGCGACATCTTCGCGACGTAGTCGGCGATCTTCACCGAGAGCAGCCGCACGGGCCAGGGGCGCTCGGCGGTCGTCTCGTTCGCGCGGGCGGGCAGCTCGGCGGGCGCGCCGGGTGCCGAGGCACCGGGGGCGTCCGCGCGGGGCGTCGTGGGGGAGGACTGCTGCTGCACGGGCCCACCCTGCCACGCGCTCCCGACACCGGCCGACCCGCCCGCGCCGCCCGGGCGACCTACGATGGGCGCGTGACCCTCGGCACCGAGCCCGGCCCCGCGACCGCGGGCCGTCGCGTGCTGCTGGCCGCCCCGCGCGGGTACTGCGCCGGCGTGGACCGCGCGGTCGTCGCCGTCGAGCAGGCCCTCGAGCACTACGGCGCCCCGGTGTACGTGCGCAAGGAGATCGTGCACAACCGGCACGTCGTGGACACCCTCGCGGCCCGCGGCGCGGTCTTCGTCGACGAGACCGACGAGGTGCCCGAGGGCGCCCGCGTGGTGTTCTCGGCGCACGGGGTGTCCCCGGCGGTGCGCGCGGCGGCGGAGGCCCGGTCGCTGCGGACGATCGACGCGACCTGCCCCCTGGTCACCAAGGTGCACAAGGAGGCGGTGCGGTTCGCCGCGGCGGACCTCGACATCCTGCTGATCGGGCACACCGGGCACGAGGAGGTCGAGGGCACCCAGGGCGAGGCGCCCGCGCACGTCCAGGTGGTCGACTCCCCGGACGCCGTGGCCGACGTGGTGGTCCGCGACGAGAGCCGGGTCGTGTGGATCTCGCAGACCACGCTGTCGGTGGACGAGACGATGGAGACCGTCCGGCGGCTGCGCGAGCGGTTCCCGCTGCTGCAGGACCCGCCGAGCGACGACATCTGCTACGCCACCCAGAACCGGCAGGTCGCGGTCAAGAAGCTCGCGCCGGAGTGCGACGTGGTGATCACCGTCGGCTCGGCGAACTCGTCGAACTCGGTGCGGCTGGTCGAGGTCGCGCTCGAATACGGTGCCCGCGCGTCGTACCGGGTGGACACCGCCGCGCAGGTCGACCCGGCGTGGCTGGCGGGCGCCCGGACGGTCGGGGTGACCTCAGGGGCGTCCGTGCCGGAGATCCTGGTCCGGGACGTGCTGGACCTGCTCGCGGCGCACGGGTTCGGCGACGTCGAGGAGGTGCGGACCGCCACCGAGGACCTCATGTTCTCGCTGCCGCGGGAGCTGCGCGCGGACCTGCGCGCGGCCGGCGGGGACGACCCGCGCCCGCGCCGCGGCGACCGCCCCGACCTGGCCGTCCGCCCCGTCTGACCCGGGCCCGCCGGTCCGGCCGTCAGGCCCGCGATCCGGCCGAGGCCCCCGCCCGGCCCTCAGACCGCGCCCGGGCCCGCCTCCGGCGGCCGCACGTCGCCGAGCACCGCGTCGTCGAGCGCCCCGAGCGCGTCGGCCGCCCGCCGCCCCGTCCCGGGCGCCGCGGGCGCGTCGGACCCCAGCCCCACCACCTGCTGCGTCTCCCAGGCCACCAGCTCCGGCGCGGTCACCACGGACAGACGCCGCTCCACCGAGGGCGGCGTCTCCAGGCCGGCGTCCACCACGCGCAGGTCGGCGAACTTCCGGGCGCTCACCAGCACCCGCGACTCCAGCGACGCGACCGACTGGTTGTAGGCGGTCGCCGCCGAGTCGATCGCCCGGCCGACCTTGGACAGGTGCCCGCCGAGCGTCGCGATCCGGCCGTGCAGCTCCTTGCCGAGGTCCAGCACCGCCTGGGCGTTGCTCGCCAGCGCGTCCTGCCGCCAGGCGTAGGCCACGGTGCGCAGCAGCGCGAGCAGCGTCATCGGGGTCGCGATCACGACGTCCTTCTCGAACGCGCGCTCCACGATCGCCGGGTCGACGTCGATCGCCGCGTGCAGGAACGCCTCGGCCGGCACGAACATCACGACGAACTCGGGCGACGGGCTGAACTGGTCCCAGTACCGCTTGGCCGCGAGCTGGTCGACGTGCGCGCGCAGGTGCCGGGCGTGCGCGGCGAGCCGGCGCTCGCGCTCCGCCGGGTCGGTCGCCTCGACGGCCTCCAGGAACCCGAGGAACGGCACCTTCGCGTCGACCACCACGCGCTTGCCGCCCGCGAGGTGCACGACCATGTCCGGTCGCAGCAGGCCGTCGTCGGTGCGGACCTGGTCCTGCTCGGCGAAGTCGACGTGCGGCAGCATCCCGGCGGCCTCGACCACCCGGCGCAGCTGCACCTCGCCCCACCGCCCGCGGACCTGGGACGCGCGCAGCGACGTGACGAGCTGGGCCGTCTGCTCGCGTAGCCGCCCGGCCTCCTCGCGCATCTGCCGGACCTGCTCGCCCAGCGCGGCGTCGTGCTGCGCGCGGGTCTGCTCCGCGGTGCGCAGCTCGGCCCGCACCGCGTCGAGCGTCCGCGCCAGCGGGTCGACCATCGAGCGCACCGCCTGCTCGCGCTGCGCGAGGTCCCCGGACTGCTCCTGGTGCCGCGCCGCGAGGCTCTGGTGCGCGAGCGCGAGGAACTGCTCGCTGCTCTGCGCCAGCGCGTCGGCGGCGAGCGCGCGGAACCGCTCGGCCTGCCGGTCGGCGTCGACGGTCCCGCCGCCGAGCTCCGCGGCCGTGCGCCAGCGCGCCGCCTCCACCTCGGCCCGGCGCAGCCGCGCGCCGGAGCGGCCGGCGGCCAGGAGCCAGCCGAGGGCGAGCCCCGCGAGGAGGGCTCCGGCGAGGGCGAGCACGAGTCCGGTGTCCATGACCTGCAGATTGCCAGGCGCCACCGACACGCCCGCCCCTATGCTGGATCGATGGAGCCGATGTCCGCTTTGTCCATCCGCGGGGTGTGGAAGAGGTTCGGCACGAAGATCGCCGTGGCGGGCGTCGACCTCGAGGTCCCGGCCGGGTCGTTCTACGGCCTCGTCGGCCCGAACGGCGCAGGCAAGACCACCACGCTGTCGATGGCGACCGGCCTGCTCCGCCCGGACTTCGGCAGCGTGCTCGTGCGCGGGCAGGACCTGTGGGCGGACCCGCCGGCGGTCAAGGCCGGGCTCGGCGTGCTGCCCGACGGGGTGCGGCTGTTCGACCGGCTGACCGGCGCCCAGCTGGTGACCTACGCGGGCCTGCTCCGCGGGCTGGACCGGGACACCGTCCGCGACCGCACCGCGGACCTGCTGCGCACCTTCGACCTCACCGCGGACGCGGACACCCTGGTCGTCGACTACTCGGCCGGCATGACCAAGAAGATCGGCCTGGCCTGCGCGCTCGTGCACGCCCCGCGGGTCCTGGTCCTCGACGAGCCGTTCGAGGCGGTCGACCCGGTGTCCGCCGCCAACATCCGGGACATCCTGGCCGCCTACGCCGCGGGCGGCGGCACCGTCGTCGTCTCCTCGCACGTGATGGACCTGGTGCAGCGCATGTGCGACCACGTCGCCGTCATCTCCGGGGGCCACGTGCTCGCGCAGGGCACCGTCGACGAGGTCCGCGGGGACGCGTCGCTGGAGGACCGGTTCGTCGAGCTGGTCGGCGGCCGCCGCACGGAGGGGGCGCTCGCGTGGTTGCGCACCTCGTCCGACTGAAGCTGACGCTGCTGCGCAACGGTCTGCGGCGCAGCGTGTGGAAGGTCGTCGCGCTCCTGCTGTCGGTCCTCTACGCGCTGTTCCTGCTGGGCCTCGCGGTGGTGGGCCTCGTGGCGCTCGGCGCGCACGACGACGCCGAGCTGACCCGCACGGTCGTCGTGCTCGGCGGCGCGCTGCTCGTCGCCGGGTGGTGGCTGCTGCCGCTGGTCGCGTTCGGCGTGGACAGCACCCTGGACCCCGAGCGGTTCCAGCTGTTCGCGATCCGCCGGCGGCACCTGCTGACGGGCCTCACGCTCGCCGGCCTGGTCGGCGTCCCCGGCGCCGCGACCCTGGTGCTCGGCGGCGCGTCCGCGCTGGCCTGGTGGCGGGACCCGGGCGCGGTGGTCGCCGGTGTCGTCGGCGGAGCGCTCGGCGTGGCCGTCTGCGTGGTCGGCTCCCGCGCGATCACGACGATGCTCGCCCCGCTCGTCGGCGGCCGGCGGTTCCGCGAGGTGGCCGCGGTGCTGGCGATCGTCCCGCTCATGCTGATCGGCCCGATCCTGCTCGGTGCGACGGCCGGGCTGTCCGCGGTCGCGGACGCGCTGCCCACCGTCGGCGTCGTGGTCGGCTGGACCCCGCTCGGGGCGCCCTGGGCGCTCGCCGCCGACGTGCAGGCGGGCGCCTGGCTCGCGGCGCTGGGCAAGGTCGCCGTCGCGGGGGCGACCCTCGCGGTGCTCGTCGGCGTCTGGGACCGCGCGCTGTCGGCCGCCCTGGTGCGGTCGCCCGGCGGCGCGGGCCACGTCGCGCGCAGCGAGGGCCTCGGGTTCTTCGCCCGGTTCCCCGCGACCCCGACCGGCGCGGTCGCCGCCCGGAGCCTCACGTACTGGCTCCGCGACCCGCGGTACGCCGCCGCCGTCGCCGTGGTGCCGGTGATGGTCCTGCTCCTGTGGTTCATGGGGCGGGGCGGCGGGATCGTGCTCGGAGCGGGCGTGGTCGTGGCGTTCGTCATGGGCTGGTCGCTGTCCGCGGACATCTCCTACGACGACACCGCGTTCTGGACGCACGTCGCCGCGCCCGTGGACGGCCGGGTGGACCGGGGCGGCCGCGCGATCGCGGGCATGGTCGTCGGCGGCGTGGTGGTGCTGGCGACCGACGTGCTCGTGCTCGGCGTGTCCGGGCGGTGGGACGCCACGGCCCCGGTGCTCGGCATGTCGCTCGGGGTGCTGGCCGTCGGCGTCGGGGCGTCGTCGATCTACTCGGCCCGGGTCGTCTACCCGGTGCCGAAGCCCGGCGACAACCCGTTCTCGACGCCGCAGGGCTCCTCGCTGGCGGTCATGCTCACCCAGTCGCTGGGGATGCTGCTGCTGCTCGCCGTGTGCCTGCCGACCGTCGGGCTCGGCATCGCCGCGGTGGTCACGGGCCACGGGCTGCTCCAGGTGCTGACCCTGGTCGTCGGCCTCGGCTCGGGCGCCGCGGCGCTGGTCGTGGGCGTGCGGGTCGGCGGCGGCCTGTACGACCGGCGGGCGCCGGAGCTGCTGCAGACCATCCGCTCGTTCGCCTGAGGACCCGCCCGGGGCGCCCGCCCCCTAGGATGGTCGCCCGTGGCACTCACCATCGGCATCGTCGGCCTGCCCAACGTCGGCAAGAGCACCCTGTTCAACGCGCTCACCCGCGCGCAGGTCCTCGCGGCGAACTACCCGTTCGCCACGATCGAGCCCAACGTCGGCGTCGTGCCGCTGCCCGACCCGCGGCTGGAGAAGCTCGCGGAGATCTTCGGCAGCGAGAAGATCCTCCCGGCCACGGTGTCGTTCGTCGACATCGCCGGCATCGTCAAGGGCGCGAGCGAGGGCGAGGGGCTCGGCAACAAGTTCCTCGCCAACATCCGCGAGGCCGAGGCCATCTGCCAGGTGACCCGCGCGTTCGCCGACCCCGACGTCGTGCACGTCGACGGCCGCGTGTCGCCCAAGGACGACATCGAGACGATCAACACCGAGCTGGTCCTCGCCGACCTGCAGACGCTCGAGAAGGTCGTCCCGCGCCTGGAGAAGGAGGTCCGCATCAAGAAGGCGGACCCCGCCGAGCTCGCCGCCGCGCAGGCCGCCCAGGCCGTGCTCGAGTCCGGGCAGACGCTGTTCCAGGGCGCGAAGGCCGCCGGGCTCGACCTGGCCGACCTGGCCTCGCTGCAGCTCATGACGGCCAAGCCGTTCATCTACGTGTTCAACACGGACGACGCCGGCCTGGCCGACACCGCGATGCAGGACGAGCTGCGTGCCTTCGTCGCGCCCGCCGACGCGATCTTCCTCGACGCGAAGTTCGAGTCCGACCTGGTCGAGCTCGAGCCGGACGAGGCCAAGGAGATGCTGGCGGACAACGGCCAGGACGAGGCCGGCCTCGACCAGCTCGCCCGCGTCGGGTTCCACACCCTCGGCCTGCAGACCTACCTCACCGCCGGCCCGAAAGAGTCGAGGGCCTGGACGATCCACCAGGGGTGGACCGCGCCGCAGGCCGCCGGGGTCATCCACACGGACTTCCAGAAGGGGTTCATCAAGGCCGAGGTCATCTCGTTCGACGACCTGGTCGAGGCCGGCTCCGTCGCAGCCGCCCGGTCCGCGGGCAAGGCGCGCATCGAGGGCAAGGACTACGTGATGGCCGACGGCGACGTGGTGGAGTTCCGCTTCAACGTGTGAGCGGCCTGCACCCCGCCCGCGCACACCCGACTGCTAGCATCACAGCTAGCACTCGCCGCGGGAGGAGTAGCCAGCATGTCCACCATCGTCGTCCGCGGGCTCGACGAGTCCGTCAAGCAGCAGCTCGCCGCCCAGGCGAAGGAGCACGGCCGGTCCATGGAGGCCGAGGCGCGGGACATCCTCACGCAGGCCGCCCGCCGGCCCCACATCGGCGTGGCCCTGCTCCGTGCGGCGCGTCAGGCGGGTGGCGCTGACGACCTCGTCGTGCCGGAGCGCACCGACGACGCACGGGCGGTGGACTTCGAGTGATCGTGCTCGACACCAACGTCATCTCGGAGGTCTTCCGGCCGGAGCCCGCGCCGCGCGTGGTGACGTGGCTCGAGGACCTGACCGGCGAGGTCGCGATCACGGCTGTGACGCTCGCGGAGCTCCTGGCGGGCGTGCGCCGGCTGCCTGGCGGACAGCGCCGGTCCGCCCTCGCCGAGCGGATCCACCTGGCCGTCGAGCCCTACCGCGCGACCCGGGCGATCCTCCCGTTCGACGTCGCGGCGGCCGAGCAGTACGCGGACGTGCTCGCCGCGCGCGAGCGGGCGGGGCGGCCGATCCACTCCGCGGACGCGCAGATCGCGGCCATCTGCCGCGTGCACGGGGCCACGTGCGCGACACGGAACGTCAAGGACTTCGACGGGACCGGGGTCGACGTCGTCGACCCGTGGGCCGCGTGACGGAGGACCTGCTCGCCGCCCTGCGCTGCGACCCCGAGATCCCCGCGCCGGACCTGGTCGCGGTCGACGCCGCCGACCGGCTGGTCCTGGACGAGGCCGCGCCGGTGCTGGACGGCGCCGCGCCCGGCTCGGTCGTCGTGGTCGGCGACCGGTACGGCGCGGTGACCCTCGGCGCGGTCCACCGGTTCGGGCTGACCGGCGTCCGCGCGCACACCGACCGGCTGACCGGCGAGCTCGCGCTGGCGGAGAACGCGGCCCGGCTGGGCGGCGCCGACGCGTTCCGGTCGCTCGCGGACCTCGCACCCGAGCTGGTGTCCGGTGCCCGGGTGGTGCTGCTCCTGCTGCCGCGGTCGCTCGACGCGCTGGACGAGATCGCCGCCCTGGTCGCCCGGCACGCGGACCCGTCGGTGGCCCTGGTCGCCGGCGGCCGCGAGAAGCACATTTCCCGGGCCATGAACGACGTCCTCGCGCGCCACTTCGCGGAGGTGCGCGCCAGCCGCGGCCGGCAGAAGGCCCGCGTCCTGCACGCTGCCGGACCTCGCGCCGTCGACGGGGGAGGCCCCGCCTGGCCCGCCACCGCGCGGCACGACGACCTCGGTCTGACCGTCCGCGCGCACGGCGCCGCGTTCGCCGGCGCCCGCGTGGACATCAGCACCCGGTTCCTGGTCGAGCACCTGGCCGACGCCGTGCCGGGCGCCCGCGCCGCGGTGGACCTGGGCTGCGGCACCGGGGTGCTGGCGTCCGCGCTGGCCGCCGCCCGTCCGGACATCGAGGTGGTGGCGACCGACGAGTCCGCGGCCGCGGTCGCGTCGGCCCGGGCGACCGTCGAGGCGAACGGGCTGGCGGACCGCGTGCGCGTGCAGCGCGCCCGGGGCGCGGCCGGGATCCCCGACGCGAGCGCCGACCTCGTCCTGCTCAACCCGCCGTTCCACGTCGGTGCCGCGGTGCACGACGGCGTCGCGCGCGGGCTGTTCGCCGAGGCGGCACGGGTGCTGCGCCCGGGCGGCGAGCTGTGGTGCGTGTGGAACTCCGGGCTCGGCTACCGGCCCGCGCTGCAGGCGGCGGTCGGCCCGACCCGGCAGGTGGCGCGGAACCCGAAGTTCACGATCACCGCGTCCCGCCGGGCCTGACCGGCTGCGTCACAGCAGCGTCGTCAGCACCCCGCCGTCGGCCCGCACCGCGGCGCCGTTCGTCGCCGACGACAGCGGGCTCGCCAGGTAGACCGCCAGCCGCGCGATCTCCTCGGGCTCGAGGAACCGCTGCAGGAGCGACGTCGTCCGGGCGGCGGCGAGCGTGTCCTTGAGGTCGGCGGCGGGCACCCCCTGGGCCCGCGCGATCTGCTCGACCGTGCGTGCGACCCCGTCGGAGTAGGTCGGCCCGCCGAGGATCGTGTTGACCGTGACCCCGGTGCCGCGAGTGGTCTTGGCGAGGCCGTTGGCCAGCGCCAGCGCCCCGGCCTTCGTCACGCCGTAGGGCACCGTGTCGGCCGGGACGTCCACCCCCGACTCGCTGCTGACGAACAGCACCCGGCCCCGGCCGCGGGCGAGCATCGGCGGGAGCAGCCGACGGGTGAGGCGCACGCCGCTCATCAGGTTGACGTCCAGGTAGCGCTGCCAGTCGGCGTCGGTGGCCCGGTCGAACGGCGCGACGTCGAACACGCCCGCGTTGTTCACGAGCACGTCGACGTCGCCGAGGCGGTCGAGCAGCCGCTCCACCTGGTCGGCGTCCGCGAGGTCGGCGGCGATCCCGGACACCGCGGCCCCCGGGACGGCGGCACGCAGCCGGGCGACCGCGTCCTGCAGCCGGTCCTCGTCGCGCCCGTTGACGACGACCTCGGCGCCCTCACGCAGCAGGGCCCCGGCGATCGCGTGGCCGATGCCCTGCGTCGACCCGCTGACGAACGCGCGGGTGCCGGTCAGCTGCAGATCCATGGTGGTCCTCCCCGTGCCGCCGCGCGGTGCGGCGAGCACTTGCTCAGGAAAGTCACGGTAGGCGGCGATCACTTTCTTGAGCAAGTCAGTCGCGGCTAGGCTGGCTCGCATGACGGATTCCGCGCAGCCTCCCACCGAGCTCGAGGGCGACGACCTCGCGACCTGGTCGTCGCTCGCTACCGTCCTCGAGTGGCTCCCGCCCGCGCTCGACGCGCAGCTGCAGCGCGACGCCGGGATCGCCCACTTCGAGTACGGGGTGCTCTACGCGCTGAGCCGGGCGGACGACGGGACGCTGCGGATGAGCGTGCTCGCGGACTACGCGAACAGCACGCTGTCCCGGCTGTCCCGCGCGGCGGCCCGGCTGGAGGCGCGCGGGTGGCTGCGCCGGGAGCCGGACCCCGCCGACGGGCGCTACACGCTCGCGCTGCTGACCGACGCCGGGCGGGGGGCGGTCGCGGCGGCGACGCCCGGGCACGTCGCGACGGTGCGCCGGTTGGTGCTCGACCGGCTCACGGCGGCGCAGGCGCGGCAGCTGCGGGAGATCAGCCGGCGGATCGCGCGGGGGGTGCGTGAGGAGGGCGGCTGGCGGCCGCCTGCGGCGGGTGAGCGGTGAGCGGCGAGGCGGACCGCCGAAGCGCCTGCAGAAGGTAGCGTAGAGGGGGTGCTAAAGGTAGCGTATAGAGCCTGTCAGAGGTAGCGTAGGGCGGCCGCGAGCGGTAGCGTGCGGACCGTGGAGTACCTCACCAGGACCGTCGACGCCGAGCTGTCCGCGCTTCTCCCGCACGCGGCCGCGATCGCCCTCGACGGCCCCAAGGGCGTGGGGAAGACCGCCACCGCGCTCCGGCGCGCGACGACCGCCTGGTTCCTCGACGACCCGGCCCAGCGGCAGGTGGCCGCGGCCGACCCCACGCTGTCCACGCCCCCGCCCGGGGGCGTGCTCCTCGACGAGTGGCAGCGGATCCCGCAGGTGTGGGACGCGGTGCGCCGCCAGGTGGACGCCGGCGCGCCGCCGGGCCGGTTCCTCCTCACGGGCTCCGCGACCCCGGTCGACGGCGCCGGCACGCACAGCGGTGCCGGCCGCATCCTCTCGCTGCGGATGCGGCCGATGGCGCTCCACGAGCGGGGCGTGGTGGAGCCGACCGTGTCCCTCGCGGCCCTGCTGGCCGGGGGCGCGACCGTCGCGGGCGAGTCGACGACCTCTCTCCGCGACTACGCCGAGGCGATCGTCGAGAGCGGCCTGCCCGGGGTCAGGACGAGCGCGCCGCGCGTGCGCCGCGGTCTGCTCGACGCCTACCTCCAGCGCGTCGTCGACCGTGACCTGCCCGACCTCGGCTTCTCGGTGCGTCGTCCGGAGACCCTCCGGCGCTGGCTGGCCGCGTACGGCGCGGCCTCCTCCACCACCACCGCGTACTCGCGCCTGCTCGACGCGACGACCGGGGGCGACGGCACCCAGCCCGCCAAGACGACCACGATCGCCTACCGCGACCACCTCACCCGGCTGTGGCTGCTGGACCCGGTGCCGGGCTGGATCCCGGCGAACAACCCGATCTCGCGCCTGCAGCAGGCGCCCAAGCACCAGCTGGCCGACCCCGCCCTGGCGGCCCGGCTCCTCGGCCTCTCGGCGGACTCGCTGCTCGGCCCGGCGGGTGTGCACATGACTGGCCCGCTGTTCGAGTCGCTCGTCACGCTCGGGGTGCGGGTCGCCGCGCAGGCGGCCGAGGCGACGGTGCACCACCTGCGGACCGGGTCGGGCGACCACGAGGTCGACCTGGTCGTGCAGGGCGACGACGGGAGGGTGGTCGGCGTCGAGGTGAAGCTCGCGCCGGCCGTGACGGACGTCGACGTGCGGCACCTGCTGTGGCTGCGCGAGCGGCTGCCCGACCTGGTCGCCGACCTCGTCGTCGTGACCACGGGGACGACGGCCTACCGTCGCCGCGACGGGGTTGCGGTCGTGCCGCTCGCGCTCCTCGGGGCGTGAGCGGCACGACCGACCGCGCTCACCCCTCCCCGGCGGCCCGCCGCACGAGCTCCCGGATCGCCGCCTCCTCGGCGTCCCCGACCCGGGTCAGCGCGTACGCGGTCGGCCACATCCCGCCGTCGTCGAGCCGGGCGTCGTCGTTGAACCCGAGCGTCGCGTACCGGGCCTTGAACTTCGACGCGGGCTGGAAGAACAGCACGGCCTTGGTCGCGCCGTAGGCCGGCATCCCGTACCAGGTGCGCGGCGTGAGCCCAGGGGCGACCTCCCGCACGATCGCGTGGATCCGCTCGGCCATCGCCCGGTCGTCGTCGGGGAGCTCGGCGATCTTCGCGAGCAGCTCGGCCTCCGGGTCGCCGCCGGCCTTGCCGCGCTTGCGGGCGGTGCGGACCTCGGCGGCGCGCTCCTGCATCGCGGCGCGCTCCTCGGCAGTGAAGTTCGCGGTGGACTCGCGGGTCTCGGCCATGCTCGGTGCCTCCTGCTCGGCGGGGGTGCGGTGCGTGAGCCCACCGTAGGAGCGGGGGTCGGCGCGGTGCTTCTCCGATCCTGACGGGTCCGCGCGGCGGCTCAGTCGGACTCGGCGAGGTCCAGGTCGTCGACGATCGCCTGCACGTCCTCCAGGTGCTCCGGGCAGTAGACCCCCACGATCAGCAGCTCGGCCCGCACGGCCCGGCTCTCCGCGATGGTCGGCCGGTAGCCCGGGCCGGTCGCGCCGTTGGAGAGGCCGGCGAAGATCGCGGCCTGGCCCAGCGCGGACGCCGGGTCGCTGCACGCGACCCCGCCGTCGGTGCCGAGCACGGCGGCGACCCGGTCGGCGGACGGCAGGTGCTCGGCGCCGGCGGCGGCCATGGCGTCGACCAGCTCCTGGGCCTTCTCCTGCGCCTCGGCCTCCTGCCGGGCGGAGCGGAACGACAGCACGGCGATGAGCACCAGCACCGCGAGGACCGCGATGCTCACCCCGTAGACCCAGCCGCGCTCGCGGCGGGTCGAGGTCTCGACGGGCACGGTCATGGCGCGCTCACCTCCGGCTGCTGCGCCTCCGCGAGCCGCCACGAGGGCTTGCGGAGCCGGTAGAACAGGAACGGCACGAGCAGGCCGAGGCCGAGGGCGCCGCCGCCGACGACGAGGACGTAGACCCACGGGCTGCCGGTGCCGAGCTGGGACGGCGGGACGAAGCCGACGAGCAGCGCCGCGGCCGAGGCGACGAACCCGACGCCGCACAGCGTGCGGATGATCGGGGCCCGGTACCCCCGCGGGTGGTCCGCGTGCAGCCGCCGCAGCCGCACCGCGGCCACGAACATGAGCAGGTACATGATCAGGTAGACCTGCGTGGTGATCACCGAGAACACCCAGTACGCGCTCGACACCGAGGGGATCAGCGCGTACCCGAGGGCGATGAGGGTGGTGATCGCGCCCTGGGTGACCAGGATGTTCTGCTGCACGCCGTTCTTGTTCAGCCGCTGCAGGAACGGCGGGAGGTAGCCCTCCTGCCGGGAGATCAGCAGCAGGCCCTTCGACGGCCCGGCGAGCCAGGTGAGCATCCCGGCGACCGACGCCGTCACGAGCATGACCCCGATGACCGGCGTGAGCCACTGCCAGCCGAACTGGGCGAACACCGCGTCGAAGGCCTGCATGATCCCGGCGGTGAGCGACAGCTCCTCCGCGGGGACGAACCAGGAGATGGCCAGCGCGGGCAGGATGAAGATGAGCAGCACCATCCCCATCGCGAGGAACATCGACCGCGGGAACTCGCGCCCGGGGTTGCGCAGCGAGGACACGTGCACCGCGTTCATCTCCATGCCCGAGTAGGACAGGAAGTTGTTCACGATCAGCACGAGGCTCGACAGGCCGGCCCAGGCGGGCAGCAGGTGCTCGGCGTCCATCGGCGCGGCCGACGGGTTGCCCTGCCCGAGGAACACGACGCCGAGGGTCACGAGCAGCATCCCGGGGATCAGGGTGCCGATGATGAGGCCGCCGGACGCGAGCCCCGCGATCGCCTTGGTGCCGCGGGACGACACCCACACGCCGCTCCAGTAGACGACGACGATGACCGCGGCGGTCCACACGCCGCTCGTCGCGAGGTCGGGGTTGATGACGTACGCCAGCGTGCTCGCGACGAACCCGAGGAGCGTCGGGTAGTAGAAGATCGTCATCGCGAACTGGCACCAGACGGCGAGGAAGCCGGCCGGCTTCGAGATGCCCTCGGAGACCCAGTTGTAGACGCCGCCCTTCCACCCGGACGCGAGCTCGGCGGACACCAGCGAGGTCGGCAGCAGGAACACGATGGCCGGCACGACGTAGAGGAACACGGCCGCGAGCCCGTAGATCGCCATCGTCGGCGCCGCGCGCAGGCTGGCCACCGAGCTGGTGGTCATCATCGCGAGCGCGACCCAGGAGATCCACTGGGCCGCCGGCACCGGGGTGCGGGCCGGCACCGCGTCGGCGGGCGGCGGCTCGGGGGCGTCGCCCGCGCGGCCGTCGCCGGCCGGGGTGCCGTTCGTGGCGGGGGTGCCGTCGACGGCGACGCCGGCGTCCGGGGCCGTCGCCGCCCGGTGCCGCGGCGCGGGCTCGCCGGTGGTGCGTGCGGTCTCCGCGGACATGGTGCCCCCCTCTCCGCGCCGTCTCCGGCGACGGACCTCACGCTAGGGAGCCGCCGGAGCGGCCGTCCTCACCCGGCCGGGGTTACCGCGGCGGACTCGTCACCGCACGCCGTAGACCTGCGCGCGGTGCGCCGCGAACCGCCGCCGCCCGACCGTGCGCCACAGCAGCCGGGCGGGGGCGGGCAGGTTGGTGCGGAGCCAGCCGGCCCGTTCGGGCTCCGGCACGGCGTCCAGGATCCAGCCGAGCTGGAGGAGCATCCGGCTGCGCGGGACCGAGGCCATGCCGTGCTCGTGCAGCTGGTCCCACTCCCGCTGGCTGAGCACGCTCGACGCCGTCGGGAGGATGCGGTCCTCCTCCTGGCCGAGGTGCAGCACGAGCAGCGCCTGCAGCTCGTCCAGCACCCGGGCCACCTCGTCGCGCGCGCCGGCGGCCGCCCCCGCCTCCCAGGCGGGCAGCGCGGCGTCCAGGTCGCGCAGCAGCCCGGCGACGTCCGCGTGCTGCGCGCGCATCAGGCCGACGTGCAGCGCGCAGGCGGGGGAGCGCTGCTCGAGGCGGTCCCACAGCAGGAGGTCCTCGCCCTCGTGGTGGTGGTGCAGCCCCGTCGCCACCTCGCGGACGTGCGCGGCGACGACGCGCATCCGGGCGACGTCGCCGTCCGGGACGCCGCGGACCAGGCCCGGTGCGTCGCCGAACGCCCGGCGGAACAGCGCGTGGATGTGCAGCAGGTCGGAGGTGTCGCACCCGGGACGGTCGGTGGTCGCGGTCATCGTCGGCTCGCTCTCGCTCGGTGGCTGGTCCGGGGAGGTGGCGCCCGGCGCCGGTGACGCCGCCCCTGCGGGCGTCACCGGCTATTGCCGAACGGCGGTGACGACTATCCTCAGGGGCATGTCCGCCGTCAAGGGGTCCGACCCGCTCGACGCCTGGGTCGTGCGCGGGACCGCGCCCGGCGTGGCGCCCACCGCGACGGAGGGCCTGCGCGCGCTGCTCAACACCGACGACCGGTTCCACGGCGTCGACCGGCTCCGCGGGGCGGGGCCGCGGGCGCTGGTCGAGGCCCGCGACGTCCTGCGCGGCTACCTCGGCGGGGGCGACGCGACGGCGCTGGGCGCGCTCGCGGCGCGGTACCCGCTCGTGGTCGCGCCCGGCGACCCGGCGTCCGGCGGCGGGCTCGCCCTCGCGCCCGCGCCCGGCGCGGACCCGGACGCGGTGCTGGTCGGCGGGGTGCTCGCCGCGCTGCACCGGTCGGTCGCGACGGGGGAGTGGGCCCGGCTCAAGGCCTGCGCGAACCCGGACTGCCAGTGGGTCTACCACGACGCGTCCCGCAACCGGTCGGGCCGCTGGTGCTCGATGGACGAGTGCGGCGACGTGATGAAGGCGCGCGCCTACCGCCGCCGCGCGCGGGGCTGACCCCACCGGCGCCCGGCACTCGCGCTGCGACCCCGCTGCGACCCAGTCGCCGTACGCTCGCGGCGCCGGTCGGTCGACCGTCGGCCGACCCGCGCTGGAGGCGACGATGCTGTCCGACCACCCCGCGATGCCCTGCCTCGCCGTGCGGGACCTGGGCCGTGCGCGCCAGTTCTACGAGCAGACCCTGGGCTTCCGGAAGCTGGAGCTGCCGGGGTTCAGCGACGCCGAGGAGATGACCGGCGTCGTCTACGGCACGAAGTCCGGCGGGATGCTCGTCTACCCGTCGTCCTACGCCGGCACCAACCAGGCGACGGCCGTCACGTTCCAGGTCGCCGACGAGGCCTTCGAGCAGGAGGTCGCGGCGCTGCGCTCCGGCGGGATCGAGTTCCAGACGTTCGAGCTGCCGTCCGGCTCCTGGTCCGACGGCGTGCTGACCGACGGGCCGATGCGGTCCGTGTGGTTCGCCGACCCGGACGGGAACATCCTCAACGTCGAGGCGGTGCGCGTCGCCGCCGCGGTCTGAGGTCCCGCGGCCGCCGGGCCGCCCACGGGGCCGCCCCGCCCGCCCGGGCCGGGCGGCCCCGTCGCGCCCGGCCGGCGTCGAGGTGCCGGAACCGGCGCGGCGTGCGATCCTCGTCACACCGCGCGCGGGGACGACGAGGTCGTCGCGCGGGGGACCGGCGGTCGGCAGGCCGCCCCCATAGCACAGGGCCGTGGTTCCGCGCTGAGCCGGAGGCCCCTGCCGAGGGCGCCCGTCGAGGACGGGCGCTCCGACACGCATGTTTCCGCGAGGTTACCGGCGTGTTCCGTCTTGAATGCTGGACACTACTGCTCAGTATCGATCCGGTAACGATCGCCCGCTGCGGGGGGATGTGTCCGATTTGTCCTGACTGGGGTCACTAGCGTTGCCCCATCCACGGCGGGACCGCACGTCTGCCGCGCTCGGGACGACCTCGCCAGGTCGGCCCACGCGGCGCGAGGACGGGCGGGCGCCACCTTCACAGGAGGAACATTGAAGATCAGGCGAATCAGCGCCGCGGCGGCTGCGGTGGCGGCGGGGGCCCTCGTGCTCACGGCGTGCTCGAGCCCCGCTCCGCAGAGCGAGATCGACGAGACGACGTCGGTCAACGTCAGCTGGAACCAGCCGATGTTCTCGACGAACAACCTCACGTCGAACGGCAACGCGACCGCGAACGCGAACGTCATCTACCTGATGACCTCGTTCTTCAACTACTACGACGGCGACCTGAACCTCGCGAAGAACGAGGACTTCGGGACGTACGAGGTCGAGTCCGAGGACCCGCTGGTCGTCAAGTACACGATCAACGACGGCGTCACGTGGTCCGACGGCGAGCCCGTCGACGCGGCCGACATGATCCTCTGGTGGGGCGCGCAGAACGACATGTTCGACACCGCCTCCGGTGACGACGTGGAGTCCGGCGACGACGGCTCGGTCACCGCGCCGGAGGGCTCGGTCTACTTCGACTCGTCCTCCCCGGCGATGAACCTGATCACCGAGTTCCCGGAGATCAGCGACGACAACAAGTCGGTCACCTTCCACTACACCGAGCCCCGCTCGGACTGGGAGGTCTCGATGAGCCAGCCGTCCCCGATCGCGGCGCACGCCGTGGCGGAGATCGCGCTCGGCATCGACGACCCGACCGAGGCGAAGAACGCCCTGATCGACGCGTTCAAGAACAACGACGCGGCGGCCCTGGCCCCGATCTCGGAGACCTGGAACAACGGGTTCAACTTCACGTCGCTGCCGGACGACGAGCGTCTCTACCTCTCGTACGGCGCGTACATCATCTCGGACTACGTCGAGAACCAGTACGTCACGCTGACGAAGAACCCCGACTACACCTGGGGCCCGGAGCCCAAGGTGGACTCGATCACGATCCGCTACACCGAGGACCCGCTGGCCGCGGTCACCGCGCTCCAGAACGGTGAGGTCGACCTGATCGCCCCGCAGTCCTCCGTGGACGTGCTGGCCACCCTCGAGGGCATCGACGGCGTCTCCTACTCGACCGAGCAGGAGGGCACGTACGAGCACGTCGACCTGACGTTCAACAACGGCGGCCCGTTCGACCCGGCGGCCTACGGCGGCGACGCCGACAAGGCGCTCAAGGTCCGCCAGGCGTTCCTCAAGACGATCCCGCGCCAGGAGATCATCGAGAAGCTCATCCAGCCGCTGCAGGAGGACGCCACCACGCGTGACTCCTTCACCGTGGTCCCGGGCTCCCCGAACTACGACGAGGTCGTCGCGAACAACGACTCCTCGCTCTGGACGGACGTCGACATCGAGGGCGCCAAGGCCCTGCTCGCCGAGGCCGGCGTGACCACCCCGGTGGACGTGCGCTTCCTCTACGGCAAGTCCAACGTGCGCCGTGCGAACGAGTACCAGCTCATCGCGCAGTCCGCGTCGCAGGCCGGCTTCAACGTCATCGACAACGGTGACGACAACTGGTCCTCGCTGCTCGGTGGCGGCACCTACGACGCCTCGCTCTTCGGGTGGCAGTCGACCAACACGTTCGCCCTGAACTCCGAGGCGAACTACATCACCGACGGCGTCAACAACTTCGGTGGCTACTCGAACCCGGCCATCGACGAGCTGTACGGCCAGATGTCCACGAACACGGACGCCGACGTCGAGACCCAGCTGACGATCGACATCGAGAAGCAGCTGAACGCGGACGCCTTCGGCGTCAACATCTTCCAGTTCCCCGGTGTGGTCGCGCACCGTGACGTCCTCCAGGGCGTCTCGACCATCGCGCTCTCGCCGACCATCTTCTGGAACTACTGGGACTGGGAGATCAGCGCGTCCGACTCCCTCGACGCGCCGAGCGCGACCGAGACCGAGTGACGCTGCCGACGCAGCACTGACGCTCCGCGAGGAGCGACGCCGGCACGGGGGTACCGCGGCCACCGCGGTACCCCCGTTGCCGTGCCCCCTAGTACCACAGCCGTAGCGGCACTCACGGCCGACCCCGGCCCGAGGCGCAGCACCCCTACCGGGAGTGCCTACACTTGCGCTTTGCGAGTACCCCCCTTCCCGTGAGGCAAGGACCCCATGGCCACCTCTGTGACGACCCGTGCCTCCGGCGCGCGCTCCGCGCCCGACGCACCGGTCACGGCCCGCCGTTCCTGGTTCAGGAACGCGGCGCCCACCCTGACGTTCCTCGGGCGACGCCTCGTGTCGTCCGCGATCGTGCTGCTCGGAGCGACGTTCATCGTCTACATGCTCCTCGCGTACTCCCTCGACCCCCTCGAGGAGCTGCGGACCAGCACCGCCCCCAACAAGGAGGCGCTGATCGCGGCACGGATCCAGGCGCTGGACCTGAACACCCCGCCGGTGATCCGGTACTTCAAGTGGCTGGGCTCGCTGCTCACCGGTGACCTCGGCTCCAGCTGGGTCACGGGGCAGCCGGTGTCCGCCCTGCTGAGCTCCGCGATCCCGAGCACGGTCCAGCTCGTCGCCGCGTCGACGTTCCTCGCGATCGGCCTCGGCGTCCTCGTCGGCATCGTGTCGGCCCTGCGCCAGTACACGCGCTTCGACTACAGCGTGACGTTCATGTCGTTCGTCCTGTACTCGCTGCCGTCCTTCTGGGTCGCCGTGCTCCTCAAGCTCTGGGGCGCCATCGGCTTCAACGACTTCCTGGCGAACCCGCACGTCCCGCCGCTGTGGATCGCCCTGCTGTCCGTGATCTCCGGCGTGCTGTGGTCGTCGATCATCGGCGGCACGACGCGCACCCGCTGGGTGTCGTTCGGTGCCGCGGTCGTCGCGACGGCCGCCGCGCTGCTGTTCATCTCGAACACGGGCTGGCTGCTGAACCCGAGCCTCGGCCTGGTGGGCGTCCTCGCCCTCGGCGTGGGCATCGCGTTCGGCATCGTGGCGCTCACCGCCGGCCTGCAGAACCGCCGCGCGCTGTACGCGTCCCTCACCACCGCCGCGATCGGCGCCGCGCTCTACTACCCGCTGCAGTACGCGTTCGTGAACGCGAGCTGGGGCCTGATGGCGCTGCTCGCCGTCGCCGCCCTCGCGGTGGGCCTTGTGGTCGGCTACCTGTTCGGCGGCTACGACCGCGTCGTCTCGATGCGTGCCGCCGCGGTCACCGCGATCGGCGTCGGCGTGCTGCTGTTCGTCGACCGCGTCATGGCGGTCTGGTACCCGTACTCGAACGCCTCGCAGATCAACGGCCGGCCGATCGCGACCATCGGGTCGCAGACGCCGGGCCTGTCCGGCGACTTCTGGGTGGAGTCGCTCGACAAGTTCACGCACCTGATCCTGCCGACGATCGCCCTGATCCTCATCTCGTTCGCGAGCTACACCCGGTACTCCCGGGCGAGCCTGCTCGAGGTGATGAACCAGGACTACATCCGCACGGCGCGGGCCAAGGGCCTGTCCGAGCGGGTCGTCACCACGCGGCACGCCTTCCGCAACGCGCTGATCCCGCTCGCCACCGTCGTGCCGCTCGACATCGCGGCCCTGTTCGGCGGCGCGATCATCACCGAGCGCATCTTCTCGTGGAGCGGCATGGGCGCGCTGTTCATCAAGTCCCTCGGCGCCAAGGACGCGGACCCGATCATGGGGTACTTCCTCGTGACCGGCACGCTCCTCGTCCTCGCCAACATCGTCGTCGACTTCGTGTACGCGGCGCTCGACCCCCGGATCCGGGTGAACTCATGAGCATCACTCCTCCCCTCGAGCCGAACGAGGGCATCACCGACCCGAAGGCCGCGGTCGAGAACACCGAGAACGCGATCGAGCTCAAGGAGGTCGAGGGCCTCTCGCAGGGCCGCATCGTCCTGCGGCGGTTCCTCCGGCACCGCGGCGCGATGATCTCCGCGATCGTCCTGCTCGGCGTCGTCATCCTGGTGACCACGTCCATCGGCTGGGGCCCGATCCCCGGCTGGTGGAAGTACGGCTACCGCGAGACCAGCGACATCGTGAACGCCGGCGGCGCCCCGACGATGGGCTTCGAGAACGGCTCGTTCCAGTTCGGCGACCACCCGTTCGGCCAGGACAACATCGGCCACGACGGCTTCGCCCTGGTCATGCGCGGCACGCAGCAGTCGCTGACGGTCATGGTCGTCATCGGCCTGCTGTCGACCACGATCGGCGTGCTGGTCGGCGCCGCGGCCGGGTTCTTCCGCGGCCGCCTGGACGACCTGCTCATGCGGTTCACCGACATGATCATCACGATCCCGGTCATCATGATCGGCGCCATCCTCGGCGTGCTGGTCGGCGGCGCGAACCCCTGGTCGCTGGCCATCGCCCTGTCGCTGGTGTCGTGGACGAACATGGCGCGACTCGTGCGCGGCCAGTTCCTCACCCTGCGCGAGCGGGAGTTCGTGGACGCGGCCCGCGTGGCCGGCGCGTCGAACGGCCGGATCATGTTCAAGCACATCCTGCCGAACGCCGTCGGCGTGATCATCGTCAACGCGACGCTGCTCATGGCCTCGGCGATCCTGCTGGAGACCGCGCTGTCCTACCTGGGCTTCGGCATCAACAGCCCCGAGGTCTCCCTGGGCCAGCTGATCAACGAGTACCAGACCGCGTTCGCCACGCGGCCCTGGCTGTTCTGGTGGCCCGGCCTGTTCATCGTGACGATCGCGCTGTGCGTGAACTTCATCGGTGACGGCCTGCGGGACGCCTTCGACCCGCGGCAGCGGCGCATCCCGACCAGGCGGGCCCTGGCCCGTGCGGACGCGCGCAAGGCCAAGTCCCAGGCGCGGGCCGCGGCGCGGGCCTGACGTGTCAGAGCGCCACGGTCAGCACGCTGGCCGCGATCAGCACGGCGATCGCGGCCAGCGTGCCGGCGTGCCAGCGGACCCGCGGGGTCGCGCGCTCGAGGCGGGGGTCGTCCAGGACGCCCGCGTCGCGCAGCTCCTCCCAGCGGGCCCGCACGATGATGGCCGCCTGGCCGGAGGCGCTCGACGCGAGGTCGCCGGGGCGCACCGTGCCGCCGGGGCCGTAGGTCGAGCCGGGGAGGTTCGCCACGTCGTCCTTGCCGGCGGTGGCCACCCGGGCCCGGCTCGGCGCCGGCGCCGCCCACGCGGCGTAGTCGCCGTAGGCGGTGTGCAGCGTGAGCGCGTAGCGGGTGTCGACCCGCTGGATCGTCGGCCAGGGCAGCTCGATCGTCCGGGTGACGTTCCGGAGCTCGACGCCCGCGGGGCTGACCAGCACGGCCGGGCGCCAGTAGGCCGCCCAGACCCAGAGCACGACCAGCACCACCGGTGCCACGTAGGGCCACGTGGCCTCTGCGTCGGCCACCAGCCCGGTCACGAGGCCACCGAGGCCCAGGACCGCCACGACCACCGCCAGAACCCGGCCGAAGGCCGGTCTGTACTCCACCACGTCCGCCGAGACCATGCGGCCATCGTCCCAGACCAGCGGACGACCGCCCCTCTCGACGTCGCGCGGCCCGCCCACATCGGGTCGTCCCACGGAAGGATCTCGTGAACCGTGTCCACTGACTTCGCCACCGCCCCCGGCGGCCCGGGCACCCCGGCCCCCGGCGCCAAGGCGCCGATCCTCGAGGTCCGCGACCTCACGGTCGAGTTCTTCGTCGACGGCGAGTGGTTCCCGGCCGCCCAGGACGTCAGCTACGACGTCCGCCCGGGCGAGGTCCTCGCGATCGTCGGCGAGTCCGGCTCCGGCAAGACTCAGTCGTCGATGTCGCTGATCGGCCTGCTGCCCCCGAACGGCCGCTCGTCCGGCTCGGCGAAGCTCGCGGGCCGCGAGCTGCTCGGGCTGAACCACAAGCAGCTCAGCAGGGTGCGCGGCAACGAGGTCGCCGTCATCTTCCAGGAGCCGATGACGGCGCTGAACCCGGTGTACACCGTCGGGTTCCAGATCATCGAGACCCTGCGCGTGCACTTCGACATGACCCCGAAGCAGGCGCGCGAGCGCGCGATCGAGCTGCTGCGCCTGGTCGACCTGCCGAACCCGGAGGAGTCGGTCGACAAGTACCCGCACCAGCTCTCCGGCGGCCAGCGCCAGCGCGCGATGATCGCCCAGGCGCTCGCCTGCGAGCCGAAGCTGCTCATCGCGGACGAGCCGACCACGGCCCTCGACGTCACCGTCCAGGCCGAGATCCTCAAGCTGATGCGCGACCTGCGGCACCGCGTCGACGCCGGCATCATCCTCATCACCCACGACATGGGCGTGGTCGCGGACCTGTCCGACCGCGTCATGGTGATGAAGAACGGCCGCGTCGTGGAGTCGGGCTCGGCGGACGAGGTGTTCAACCGCCCGCAGCACGAGTACACCCGCCAGCTGCTCGACGCCGTCCCGCACCTCGGCTCCGAGACGTACGCCGCCCAGGGCCTGCACGGCGAGCACCCGGTCGCCGAGGCCGAGGGCACCGTGCAGGTCACCGAGCGCGCGGGCGTCGACCCGTTCGGCACCGCCGCGCCCGCCGCCGCCCCGGGCTTCGCGCTCGAGGCCAAGGGCCTGGTCATCGAGTACCCGGGCCGCGGTCGCGTCCCCGCGTTCCGCGCCATCAACGGCATCGACCTGACCATCGGCAAGGGCGAGGTCGTCGGCCTGGTCGGCGAGTCCGGCTCCGGCAAGACCACCGTCGGCCGCGCCGCGGTCGGCCTGCTCCCGGTGGCCGGCGGCTCGCTCTCCGTCAACGGCGTCGAGCTGGCCGGCATCAAGCCGAAGGACCTGCGCGCCGTCCGCCAGGACGTCTCGATCGTGTTCCAGGACCCGGGCTCCTCGCTGAACCCGCGCCTGCCGATCGGCGAGTCCATCGGCGAGCCGCTCAAGCTGCACAAGATCGCCTCGGGCGCCGACCTGGACCGCCGGGTCGAGTCCCTGCTGGACCGGGTGCACCTGCCCCGCGCCATGCGGAACCGCTACCCGCACGAGCTGTCCGGCGGCCAGCGCCAGCGCGTCGGCATCGCCCGCGCCCTGGCCCTGTCGCCCAAGCTGCTCATCGCCGACGAGCCGACCTCCGCACTCGACGTGTCGGTGCAGGCGCGCGTGCTGGAGCTGTTCCAGGAGCTGCAGCGCGAGTACGGGTTCGCCTGCCTGTTCATCAGCCACGACCTCGCGGTCGTCGAGATCCTGTCGAACCGGATCGCCGTGATGAGCAAGGGCGACCTGGTCGAGGTCGGCCCGCGCGAGCAGATCCTCCGCTCGCCGCAGCAGGACTACACCCGGCGCCTGCTCGCCGCCGTCCCTGTGCCGAACCCGGCGGAGCAGAAGCTGCGCCGCGAGGAGCGGGACCGGCTGCTGGCCGCGGCCGCGCCGGCCGGCACCACGGCGGCCGAGCACGCGGTGGCCGACGGGCAGCGCGTCCAGGCGTTCGAGGACGAGCAGGTCACCAACGCGGGCCGGTACGAGGGCAACATCCGCCCGCGCGGGGGTTCCGACGGGGTCTGACCCCTCCTGGCAGCACCACCCACGCGCGCCCCGGCACGACCCCTCCTCGTGCCGGGGCGCGCGTGCGCGTACAATCGATCGGCGCTCGACGTCGTCGCGCCCCTCATCTCCCCACTTCCTCGCGGAAACGAGTCCTGACATGACTGTGCCCACCTCGCCCACGGGCACGCGCGTGCGCGGCGACCTGCGCAACGTCGCGATCGTCGCGCACGTCGACCACGGCAAGACCACGCTGGTCGACGCGATGCTCCACCAGTCCGGCGCCTTCGGTGCGCACGCCCACGTGGACGAGCGCGCGATGGACTCGGGCGACCTCGAGCGCGAGAAGGGCATCACCATCCTCGCGAAGAACACCGCGGTCCGGTACGCCGGCCCCGCGGCGGCCGCGGTGGGCGAGCCGGGTGGCATCACGATCAACGTGATCGACACCCCGGGCCACGCCGACTTCGGCGGCGAGGTCGAGCGCGGCCTGTCGATGGTCGACGGCGTCGTGCTGCTCGTCGACGCGTCCGAGGGCCCGCTGCCCCAGACCCGGTTCGTGCTGCGCAAGGCGCTGGCCGCGAAGCTCCCGGTCATCCTGGTCGTCAACAAGGTCGACCGCCCGGACTCCCGGATCACCGAGGTCGTCGCCGAGGCGACCGACCTGCTGCTGGGCCTGGCGTCCGACCTGCACGACGAGGTCGAGGACCTGGACCTCGACGCGATCCTCGACGTCCCGGTCGTGTACGCCGCCGCCAAGGCCGGCCGCGCCTCGCTGACCCAGCCCGCCGACGGCGGCCTGCCGGACTCCGAGAACCTGGAGCCGCTGTTCCAGACGATCCTCGAGAAGATCCCGGCGCCGACGTACACCGAGGGCGCGCCGCTGCAGGCGCACGTCACCAACCTCGACGCCTCGCCGTTCCTCGGCCGGCTCGCGCTGCTCCGCATCTTCAACGGCGAGCTCACCAAGGGCCAGACCGTGGCCTGGGCGCGGCACGACGGCACGATGCAGAACGTCCGCATCACCGAGCTGCTCGAGACCAAGGCGCTCGACCGCGTCCCCACCGAGAAGGCCGGCCCCGGCGACATCGTCGCGGTCGCGGGCATCGCCGACATCACCATCGGCGAGACCCTGACCGACCCCGACGACCCGCGGCCGCTGCCGCTCATCACGGTCGACGACCCGGCGATCTCGATGACCATCGGTATCAACACCTCGCCGCTGGCCGGCAAGGGCGGCAAGGGCCACAAGGTCACCGCCCGCCAGGTCAAGGACCGCCTCGACTCGGAGCTCATCGGCAACGTGTCGCTCCGCGTCGTCCCGACCGACCGCCCCGACGCCTGGGAGGTCCAGGGCCGCGGCGAGCTCGCCCTGGCGATCCTCGTCGAGCAGATGCGTCGCGAGGGCTTCGAGCTCACCGTCGGCAAGCCCCAGGTCGTCACCAAGAAGATCGACGGCAAGGTGCACGAGCCGGTCGAGCGCATGACGATCGACGTGCCCGAGGAGTACCTGGGCGCCGTCA
The DNA here is from genome assembly GCF_019265565.1 of Cellulomonas sp. PS-H5. Classification (NCBI taxonomy): domain Bacteria; kingdom Bacillati; phylum Actinomycetota; class Actinomycetes; order Micrococcales; family Cellulomonadaceae; genus Cellulomonas; species Cellulomonas sp. PS-H5. The sequence continues at coordinate 21,156 of NZ_JAHVCI010000012.1, read as the reverse complement.
CGCAGCTGCTCGCGCAGCGCAAGGGCCGCATGGAGACGATGTCGAACCACGGCACCGGCTGGGTCCGCATGGAGTTCCTGGTCCCGTCGCGCGGCCTCATCGGCTTCCGCACCCGGTTCCTCACCGACACCCGCGGCACCGGCATCGCGTCGTCGATCGCCGAGGGCTACGAGCCCTGGGCCGGCCCCATCGAGACCCGGGTCGCCGGCTCGCTGGTCGCCGACCGCGCCGGCGCCGTGACGCCGTTCGCGATGATCAACCTGCAGGAGCGCGGGTCGTTCTTCGTCGACCCGACGCAGGAGGTCTACGAGGGCATGATCGTCGGCGAGAACTCCCGCGCCGAGGACATGGACGTCAACATCACCAAGGAGAAGAAGCTCACCAACATGCGCTCCTCCACGGCCGACAACTTCGAGAACTTGGTGCCGCCGCGGCACCTGACCCTCGAGGAGTCGCTGGAGTTCGCCCGCGAGGACGAGTGCGTCGAGGTGACCCCCGAGGTCGTCCGCATCCGCAAGGTGATCCTGGACCAGACGGAGCGCGCCCGGGCCGTGGCCCGCACCAAGCGCGCCTGACACCCGCGCGCATGTCCGACACCGCGAGCACGCCGACCCGCACGGGTGGCGTGCTCGCGGTGCACGCGCACCCGGACGACGAGACGCTGTCGACGGGCGCGCTGCTGGCCACCTGGGCCGCGGCCGGGCTCCCGGCCACCGTCGTCACGTGCACCCGCGGCGAGCGCGGCGAGGTGATCGGCGCGCGGTGGGCGGCCCTGGAGGGCGACGGCGAGGCGCTGGCGCGGCACCGCGAGCGCGAGCTGGCCGCGGCGGTCGCGTCCCTGGGCGCGACCCAGCACTTCCTCGACGCTCTCCCGCTCCCGGCCGACCTCGCTGACCTCGCCGACCCCGCCGAGGGGGGGGGGGGCCGAGCCCCCCCCCCCGCGGCGGGGGGGGGGGGGGGGCGCGGGGGGCCGACCCCGCCGAGCGGGCAGACGACGTCCCCTCCGCGTCCGTCGAGGGGACGTCGTCTGCCCGCTCGGCGCAGGGGGTGCCGGGTGCGCGGTACGAGGACTCCGGGATGAGCTGGGTCGGGACCGGGCGCGCCGGGGCCGCGGGGGAGGTGCCCGACGGCGCGCTCGTGGGCGTGCCGCTCGACGTCGCCGCGGGGCGGCTGGCCGGGCTGCTGCGGGAACGACGGCCGGACCTGGTCGTGACCTACGAGCCGGGCGGCGGGTACGGGCACCCGGACCACGTGCGCGCGCACGCGATCACGATGCGCGCGGTTGAGCTGGCCGCGGGAGACGGGGCGGCCTCGAGCGACACCTCGGCCACGCGCGCCGACGGCTGGGCGCCCGCCGTCGCGTGGGCCGTGGCCCCCGCGGCCGCCCTGCGCGCGGGGTACGCCGCCCTCGCCGCCGACCCGACCGCCCGGGCCGTCCTGTCCGCCGCCGCGGACGACCGCCGGGCGACCCGCGAGGGCCCGCTCGAGCCGCCCGACCCGGCGGGCCCGCTGCCGTCGGTCGCGACCGACGCGCCCGGGGACCTCGTCGTCGACGTGCTTCCCGTCCGGGACCGCGTGCTCGCCGCGCTGCGCGCGCACGCCACCCAGGTCCAGGCGGTCACGCCGCTCGACCACCCGGACGCCGTGGCCTGCTACGCCCTGTCGAACCTCGTGCTCGCCCCGGTCCTGCCCCGGGAGTCGTACGCCTGGGCCCCGGGCCGCGCCCCGGCCGCCCCGCTCCCGCTGCCCTGAGCCGCGCGGGGTAGCCTGGCGCGCGTGCAGCCCCTGACGCCCCGGATGGTCCTCCGCGCCCTCGGCGCCCTGCTGCTCGGCGTCCTCGTGGGCGCCGTCGGCACCGTCATGCACCGGTCGGTGCGGCCCTGGGGCGTCGTCGTCTGCCTGCTGCTCGTGCTGGCCGCGTCGGTGACGGTGCGCGCCTGGGGCGGCTGGGTGGCGTCGGTCGGGCTGCTGGTGGGGCTGTTCGGCAGCGTCCAGGTGCTGTCCGGGTTCGGGCCGGGCGGCGACGTGCTGGTGCCGGGCGGGGACGCCGCGCTCGGCTGGACCTGGGCGCTCGGGGCGCTCGTGGTCGCGCTGGCGGTGGCCCTGGCGCCGCGCCGCTGGTTCGCGGACGTGCCGCTGCGCCGCGGGCCGAGCACCCCGTGACCGAGGTCGACCCGCTCTACGGCGACGGGTCGGGCGGCGCCGCGGGCGCCACGGCCGCCGACGCCGCGGCCACGGACGCCTTCCGCGCCGCGATGGGCCGGCTGCCCGCGGGCGTCGTGGTCGTGTCCGTGCGCTGGAAGGGCACCGACCACGCGATGACGGCCTCGGCGCTGACGTCGGTCTCGCTCGAGCCGCCGATGCTGCTGCTCTGCGTGCACCAGGACGCGCGGCTGCGCGACGCGCTCGACGAGGTCGACACATGGGCGGTGAGCGTGCTCGCGGACGACCAGGCGCCGGTCGCCGACTGGCTCGCCTCGCCCGGGCGCCCCGCCGTGGGGCAGCTGGCGCGGGTGCCGCACGTCGCGGCGCCGCGATCGGGCGCCGCCTGGGTGCAGGGCGCGGCCGCGTGGTTCGAGTGCCGGACCGCGCAGATCGTGCCGGCGGGGGACCACGACGTGGTGCTGGCGCACGTGCTCGAGTCGCGCGAGGGCGACCCCGCGGCGGGCTCGCTGGTGCACCTGCGCCGCCGGGTGCGCGGGCTGCGCTGACCGGCGCGCCGGCCCCGGCGCGCGCCCTCGGGGCGGTCGGGCGTGGACCCGTCGGGCACCGTTGCGAAGTCGTGACCTCGGAACCCGGCCAAACCGGGCCCACGTCACGGGCCGGCCACGGGTGGCGGCCGTAGAATCGGCGGTCGCGGCGCCCTCGTACCCGGCGTCGCGCACTCGCGAGGGGGAGCTGGATGGCGAAGGGCAGCGCGGAGGGCACCGAGCCCGTCGTGGACGGCGAGGGTCCCACCGAGTCGTGGTCCCCGCTCGACGAGTTCGAGCCCGAGCGTCCGCGGCGCTGGCTGCGCCCGACGCTGGTCGTCGGCGGGATCGTCGTGGTGCTCGCGGGCGCCTACGTCGGCGCGTCCTTCGCCCTGGCCGACCGCGTCCCGCGCGGCACGACCGTCGCGGGCGTCGAGATCGGCGGCATGACCGCGGCGCGGGCCGAGCAGGCCCTGACCGACGAGCTCGGCGACCTCGCGACCCAGCCGGTGCCGGTGAGCGCGCAGGACATGTCCGGCACCGTCGACCCGGCCACCGCGGGCCTGACGTTCGACGCCGCGGCCACCGTGGACCGGCTCACGGGCGCGGACCTGCGCCCCCAGCGGCTGTGGCGGCACGTCGTGGGCGGCGGAGCCGAGGCGCCGGTGACGGTCGTCGACGAGGGGGCGCTGGACGCCGCGGTCGAGCAGCTGTCGGGCTCGCTCACCCTCGCGCCCGTCGACGGCTCGATCGCGTTCGCGGACGGCGAGGCGCACGCGGTCGCCGCCGAGGACGGCTGGGCCCTGGACGACGACGCCGTGCGCAGCACGCTGGTCGACACCTGGCTGACCGCGGCCCGCCCGCTCGAGCTCGCCACCGAGGTGGTCGCCCCCACGATCACCCAGGAGGCGACCGACGCGGCCCTGCAGGAGGTGGCGTCGCGGGTCGTGGCGGCCCCCGTCGCGGTCCAGGTCGCGGGGCAGACCGTCGAGCTGCCCGTCGACGTGCTCGCGGCGACAGCGTCGATGGTGCCGCAGGACGACGAGCTGGTGCTCCAGATGGACGGCGCCGCCCTGTCCGAGGCGGTGCTCGCCCGCTCGACGGACCTGCTCACCACCGCCTCGGACGCGCGGTTCGAGTTCCAGGACGGCGCCCCGGTGATCGTGCCGGGCACCCCCGGCACCACGCTGGACCCCGCGGCGCTGGCGACGGCCGTGGCGGCGGCGACCCAGGCGGACCAGCGGAACGCCCCGGTCGAGCTCGTCGAGTCCGACCCGGCGCAGACCACCGAGGCGCTGCAGGCCCTCGGCGTGACCACGGTCGTCTCGGAGTTCTCCACCCCGCTGACGTCCGAGCCCCGGCGCACCCAGAACATCGCCGCCGGCGCGGCCGCGATCTCCGGCACGCTGATCCGGCCGGGGGAGACGTTCAGCCTCACCGACGCGCTCGGCCCGATCGACGCCGCCCACGGGTTCACCACCGCGGGCGCGATCGTCAGCGGGGAGCACACGGACGCGTGGGGCGGCGGGCTCTCGCAGCTGTCCACGACCACGTACAACGCGGCGTACTTCGCCGGCATGGAGGACGTGGAGCACAAGCCGCACTCCGAGTGGTTCACCCGGTACCCGGCCGGCCGCGAGGCGACGCTATTCACCGGCACGCTCGACATGCGGTGGAAGAACACGACACCCTACGGCGCGCTCGTCCAGGCGTACGTCGCGGACGGCAAGACGTGGGTGAAGATCTGGAGCACCCCGTACTTCGAGGTGACCTCCGAGGCCGGCCCCAAGACGAACGTCGTCCAGCCGACCACGGTCTACTCGCAGTCGGCGACGTGCTCGCCGCAGTCCGCGGGCAACCCGGGCTTCCGGATCACGAACACCCGGACGATCAAGCTCAACGGCGAGGTCGTGGCGGTCGAGCCGTCGACGTGGACGTACAAGGCGCAGAACAAGGTGGTGTGCGGGCCGGACCCGGCCACGGCCGCACCGGCGGGCTGAGCCGCGCCGCCGCGCAGGCGGGATGCCCCGCTCAGCGCCGCGGGCGCCGCTCCGGCGCGGGCGGCACGACCTTGCCCAGCGCGATCTCCGCACCCGGCACCCGGACGTCCCCCGCGCGGCGCGTCCGGACGGTGACGCCGTCGTCGTCCACCGCCACCAGGTCGCCGAGCACGTCGGTGTAGGGCTGCGGCTCCCCGGCGGGCAGCCGGCGGCGGACGACCACCCGCTGGCCGGCCCGCCAGGCGCGCCAGGGGGCGTCGGCCGAGGTGCCCGTGCCGGGACCCGTGCCGGGGCTCGCGTCGTCGCCGCTCACGTGTGGTCCCCGTCTCCTCGTGCCCTGCTGCGCCGGTCGTGCGCAGGTGAGCGATACTAGGAGCAGCCAGCCCGAGCCGACCCGGACCGCGCCCGACCGCCGAGGCCGGGGCGTGTGGAGGACACCGTGACGTATGTGATCGCCCAGCCCTGCGTGGACGTCAAGGACAAGGCGTGCATCGAGGAGTGCCCGGTCGACTGCATCTACGAGGGCAAGCGCTCGCTGTACATCCACCCCGACGAGTGCGTCGACTGCGGCGCCTGCGAGCCGGTCTGCCCCGTCGAGGCCATCTACTACGAGGACGACGTCCCCGAGCAGTGGAGCGAGTACTACAAGGCCAACGTCGAGTTCTTCGACGACCTGGGCTCGCCCGGCGGCGCGGCCAAGATGGGCGTCATCGAGAAGGACCACCCCGTCATCGCGACGCTGCCGCTCCAGGTGCACGGCGAGTAGGCGCGTGGGCCTGCACACCGGCGCGCTGCCGGACTTCCCCTGGGACACCCTGACGGCGTACGGCGACCGGGCGCGCGCGCACCCGGACGGCATCGTCGACCTGTCCGTGGGCACGCCGGTGGACCCGACGCCCGAGGTGGTGCGGCGCGCGCTGGCGGACGCGTCCGACGCGCCGGGCTACCCGCAGACCTGGGGCACCCCCGCGCTGCGCGACGCCGTCGTCGCCTGGTACGCGCGCCGTCGCGGCGTCCCGGGGCTGGACCCGGCGGGCGTGCTGCCGACCGTCGGCTCCAAGGAGCTCGTCGCGCTGCTGCCCGCGCTGCTGCGCCTCGGCGAGGGCGACCTCGTCGTGCACCCGTCCGCGGCCTACCCGACGTACGACGTGGGCGCGCGCCTGGCCGGCGCGGAGCCGGTCGCGACCGACGACCCGGCGGCGCTGCTCGCGGGGCCGGACGGCGACCGGGTGCGCCTGGTCTGGCTGAACTCGCCGGGCAACCCGGACGGCCGGGTGCTGGGCGTGGACGAGCTGCGCGCGGTGGTCGAGGCCGCCCGCGCCGCGGCCGCGCGCACCGGCCGGCCCGTCGTCGTGGCGTCGGACGAGTGCTACGCCGAGCTGGCCTGGGACGAGCCCTGGGCGACCGCGGGCGTGCCGAGCGTGCTGGACCCGCGGGTCACCGGCGGCGACGTGTCGGGTCTGCTGGCGCTGTACTCGCTGTCCAAGCAGTCGAACCTGGCGGGCTACCGCGCGGCGTTCGCCGCGGGCGACCCGGCGCTGGTCGCCGACCTGCTCGCCACCCGCAAGCACGTCGGCATGATCGTGCCGGCCCCGGTGCAGGCGGCGATGACCGTCGCGCTCGGCGACGACGCGCACGTGGCCGAGCAGCGCGAGCGGTACCGCGCCCGGCGCTCGGCGCTGCTCGGCGCCCTCGTGGGCGCGGGCCTCGTCGTCGACCGGTCCGCGGCGGGCCTGTACCTGTGGGCGCGGCCGGCCGGGGGCGACGACGACTGCTGGGCCACCGTCGGCCGGCTGGCGGAGCACGGCATCCTGGTCGCGCCCGGCTCGTTCTACGGCGCCCCGCGGCACGTGCGGGTGGCGCTGACGGGGACGGACGAGCGGATCGCGGCGGCGGTCGAGCGGCTGGCGGCGGTCGCGGCCCGCTGAGGGCGCGCGGCGAGGTGCGGGCGGTGCCCGCCCTGCGACCGGCCGTGTGACCCTCGTCACAGCGCCTCGCGCTGCTCCCGGGATGGTTCCGCCCGCGGACGGCACGTAGCCTCGACGCAGGCCGAGCCACCCCCGTGGCGCGCGCCCGCACCGCAGCGGCCGCCGGCAACCTGACCTGCACGACCTCGCGGACCGGACCGAGGTCCGAAGCCCCGCACACCGCCCGAGGAGGAGCGCCATGTCCGACGTCACCACCGAGCCTGTCCAGCTGGTCGTCGACGGCACCCCGCACGACCTGCCGGTGGTGCGCGCGACCGAGGGCAACGACGGCGTCGTCGTGTCGTCGCTGCTGCGCGAGACCGGCCTCGTCACCGTCGACCCCGGCTTCATGAACACCGCGTCCTGCGAGTCGCAGATCACCTACATCGACGGCGACGCCGGCATCCTGCGCTACCGCGGCTACCCGATCGACCAGCTCGCGGAGCGGTCGTCGTTCCTCGAGGTCGCGTACCTGCTCATCAACGGCGAGCTGCCGACCACGGACCAGCTCGAGGCGTTCGTCGAGCGGATCAACCGGCACACGTTCGTCCACGAGAACTTCCGGACGTTCATGGGCACGTTCCCGTCCGGCGCGCACCCGATGGCCGTGATGTCGTCGGCGATCAACGCGCTGCCGACGTTCTACCCCGAGTCGCTCGACCCGTTCGACCCGGCGACCGTCGAGCTCGCGACCGTGCTCATCCTCGCGAAGACCCGGACGATCACCTCGTACCTGCACCGCACCTCCCGCGGCGAGCCGCTGCTGTACCCGGACTACTCGCGCGGGTACATCGAGGACTTCCTGCGGATGACGTTCGCCGTCCCGTACCAGCAGTACGACGTCGACCCCACGGTGGTGCGCGCGCTCGACAAGCTGCTCATCCTGCACGCCGACCACGAGCAGAACTGCTCGACCTCGACGGTCCGCATCGTCGGGTCGAGCCACGCGAACCTGTACGCCTCGGTCGCGGCGGGCATCAACGCCCTGTCCGGCCCGCTGCACGGCGGCGCCAACGAGGCCGTGCTCAAGATGCTCGCGGAGATCCAGGCGAACGGCGGCGACGCCACCGAGTTCATGCGCCGGGTGAAGAACAAGGAGCAGGGCGTCCGGCTCATGGGCTTCGGGCACCGGGTCTACAAGAACTACGACCCGCGCGCCGCCATCGTGAAGGAGAGCGCCGACGCCGTCCTCGCCGCGCTGGGCAAGGACAACGAGCTGCTGGACATCGCACGCACCCTCGAGGAGATCGCGCTGTCCGACGACTACTTCATCTCGCGCAAGCTCTACCCGAACGTCGACTTCTACACGGGCCTGATCTACAAGGCCATGGGCTTCGACGAGCGGATGTTCACGCCGCTGTTCGCGCTCGGCCGGATGCCCGGCTGGATCGCGCAGTGGCGGGAGATGATGACCGACCCGCAGACCAAGATCGGCCGGCCGCGCCAGGTGTACTCGGGCTCCCCGGAGCGGACCTTCGTCCCGGTCGAGGAGCGCTGACCGGAGCACCGCCCGGACGGGCGAGCGCTTCCCCCGGATCGAGCCGGACGAACCGGTCAGAACCCGACGAGCCGGGCCGATCCGGGGGGCATGTCGCCCACTGAGGCCGCGCACCGTCGCGGCAGCGGCCGGCGGCCAGGACCCGTGCGGGGGCGACGCGGGGTGCGGCCGACCGGTGTCGAGCGGGCCTTCGGGCCCGAGGAGATCATCGTCTCCAAGACCGACCCCAAGGGGGTCGTCACCTACGCGAACGACGTGTTCGTGCGCGTGAGCGGGTACGCCGAGGACGAGATCGTCGGCGCCCCGCACAGCCTCATCCGGCACCCGGCGATGCCGCGCGCGGTGTTCCGGCTCATGTGGGACGTCATCCCCACGGGCCAGGAGCTGTTCGCGTACGTGCTGAACCTGGCGGCGGACGGCGGGCACTACTGGGTGCTGGCGCACGTCACCGCGTCGCGCGGCCCCGGCGGGCGGGTGGTCGGTTACCACTCGAACCGCCGGTGGGTGCCGCCGGCCACGCAGCGCACTGTCGGCGACCTGTACGCCCGGATCCGGGCCGCGGAGGACGCCGAGACGGGGACGCCCGCCGCGCTCGCCGCCGGCGCCGCCGCGCTGGACGCCGCCCTTGCCGAGGCCGGGGTCACGTACGACGAGTGGGTGTGGTCGCTGGCCGGCCGGGACGACGCCGACGGGGGTGCCGCGTGAGCGCGACGACGACGAGGGCGCTGCCGGGCGCGCCGGGCGCACCGGCCGCACCGGGCGCGCGGGTGCGTCCGGAGGTGCCGCCGGCGACCGCGACCCGGGGGCGGCGGTGGTCCCGGTCGCCCCGGAGCGCCGGGACGGGTGCCGCGCCCGACGACGGCACGACCGTCGCGCTGGCGGCGATCGCCGCGTTCTGCGAGCGGATCGCGGCCGGCGACCTCGAGGGGCGGCTGCCCGCGCTCGGGGACGACCCCGACGTGCAGCGCGCCCGGGCGTCGCTCAACCGGCTCGCGGACCTCGTCGACGCCTACGTCCGCGAGTCCCAGGCGTCGCTGACCGCCGCGGGCGAGGGCCGGTTCCACCGCCGGTTCCTGCGCCGGGGCATGCCGGGGGCGTTCCGGGAGGGCGCCGCGCGGATCGACGGGGCGCGCTCCGGGCTGGAGAGCGCCGCGTCCCGCACCGCCCGGGACCAGGCCGAGCGGGCCGACCTCGCCGAGCGGATGGTCGCGGTCGCGGAGCGGGTCGCCGGGAGCGCGCAGCGGCTCGCGACCTCGGCCGCGGCGCTGGCGGCGGCGGCCGAGCAGGCCACGGCGGCCGCGCAGGACTCCCGCGCGACCGTCCGCGAGCTCGCCGACACCTCCGGGCAGATCGACGAGGCCGCCGGGCTGGTCAAGGCGATCGCCAGCCGGACCCGGCTGCTCGCGCTCAACGCGACGATCGAGGCCGCGCGGGCGGGGGAGGCCGGGCGCGGGTTCGCCGTCGTGGCCGAGGAGGTCCGGGCGCTCGCCGACGACTCCGCGGGACGGTCCGACGACATCGCGCGGCAGGTGGCCGAGGCGCAGGCCGTGGCCGAGCAGGCCGGGCGCGCGATCGGCCGGATCGACGAGATCGTCGCGGGCATGTCCGGCCAGGTCGACGCGGTCGCGGCCGCCGCGGGCGGCGGCTCGGCCGCGGGCGCCGACGTGGAGGGCCTGGCGGAGCTCGCGGAGCGCCTCCGCGAGGAGATCACGGCCTTCGCGTCCCTGCGCTGACCCGCCCCGCCCACCCCGCGCCCGCCCACCCCGCGCACCCCGCGCCCGCACCGCCCGCCGAGATAGGACCTCCGCGCCGAGATAGGACCGTCCAGGGTCCTATCTCGGCGGGCAGGTCCTATCTCGGCGAGAGGGGAGCGAGAGGGGAGCGAGAGCGCGAGGGCGGGCCGGCCCTCAGGGCGCCGGGGCCAGGGTCAGCGCGACCGTGCCCTCCGGGACGGCGGCCGCGTCGGCTGCCGCGCCGCCCGCGGTCCAGCCCTCGCCGCCGCGGTCCCACCGGGCGTCGCCGACCTCGACCGCGTCGAGCGCCAGCGGCTCCGCCACGGCCACCGCCCACTGCGCGACCGCCCAGGACGCGCGCGCCGGGTCGCCGCCGGTCGCGGCGGTCAGCCCGGCGACGTCGAGCAGCACGACCGGCCCCGCCGACCCGTCGGCCGCGCCGTCGAGGGCCGCGGACACCGCCCCGCCGAAGTCCCGCTGCGCCCGCGCGGCCACGGCGTCGACGCTGCCCGGCCCGGCCGCGGGGTCGAGGTCGCAGTCGAGCGCCGCGGGCGTCCAGCCGGTCAGCGCGGAGGCCCACGCGCGGGACCGGCCCTCGTGCTGGGCGTAGGCGTCCGGGAACCCCGAACGCTGCACCGCCTGGGCGGCCTCGGTCACGGGCAGCTCGGTGTACCCGGGCACGTCGACCAGGCCGTCGTAGAACTTCCCGGTCGAGTACACCGGGTCCATGATCTGCTCGACGGTGCCCCAGCCCTGCGAGGGGCGCTGCTGGAACAGCCCGATCGAGTCCCGGTCGCCGTAGTCGATGTTGATCAGCCGGGACTCCTGGAGCGCGGTCGCGAGCCCGATGGTCGCGGCGCGCGCGGGGAGCCCGCGCTGCGCGGCGGTCGCGGCGATCAGGGCGGCGTTGTCGGCCTGGTCCGCGGACAGCCCCCACGCCGTGCCGTCGACGGTCGCGGTGCACCGCCGTGACGCGGGTGCGGGCGACGTGCCACCGAGCGCCCACACGACGGCGCCGACCGCCCCGGCCAGCAGCGCGACCGCGGCCAGCGCCGCGCAGCCGAGCCGCGAGGCCGTGCTGCTGCGGCGGCGGGACACGGCGTCAGTTCGCGTGCAGCGCGGCGTTGAGCGTGATGCCCGTGCCGGTGCGGGCGACCGCCTCGACGCCGCCGGTGAGCGAGTTGCGCCGGAACAGCACGCCGTCGGAGCCGGACAGCTCGCGCGCCTTGACGACGCGCGGGGCGCCGTCCTCGCCGGCCTGGCCGACCAGGGTCACCTTGGTGCCGGCGGTCAGGTACAGGCCCGCCTCGACGACGCAGTCGTCGCCGAGCGAGACGCCGAGGCCGGCGTTCGCGCCGAGCAGGGAGCGCTCGCCGATCGACACCCGCTCGCGGCCGCCGCCCGAGAGCGTCCCCATGATGGACGCGCCGCCGCCGATGTCGCTGCCCTCGCCGACGACGACGCCCTGCGAGATGCGGCCCTCGACCATCGACGTGCCGAGCGTGCCCGCGTTGAAGTTCACGAAGCCCTCGTGCATGACCGTGGTGCCGGACGCGAGGTGCGCGCCGAGCCGGACCCGGTCGGCGTCCGCGATCCGCACGCCCTCGGGGAGGACGTAGTCGACCATGCGCGGGAACTTGTCGACCCCGAGCACGGTGACGGGGCGGCCCGTGGCGGCGCGCAGCCGGGCGCGGGTCAGCTCGAAGCCGTCGACCGCGCACGGGCCGTGGTCGGTCCACACGACGTTCGGCAGCACGCCGAAGATGCCGTCCAGGTTGAGCGTGTTCGGCGCCGCGAGCCGGTGGGACAGCAGGTGCAGCCGCAGGTACGCGTCGGCGGTGTCGACGGGCTCGGCGTCCAGGTCGACGACCGTGAGGACCGTCTCGGTGCGCACGCCGCGCGCCGGGTCCGTCGTCACCAGGGCCGCGAGCTCCTCGGGGCACTCCGCGGCGGCGGGCACGTCGCCCAGCGCGGGCTGCGGGTACCAGGCGTCCAGCGTGGCGGAGTCGGTGACGGTGGCCAGGCCCCATGCCCAGGCGGTGCGGTCGGTCATGGCGTCCAGCCTAGGGGCCGTCGGCGAGGGGGTGGTCGTCCGCGGGTAGGGTCGCGGGCGTGACGACGACCACCACCCCGCTGGACCTGACCGCCGACCTCACGACGCTCACCGCCGCGGTCTGCGACCTCGCCTCCGTGAGCGGCGCCGAGGCGGCGCTGGCCGACGCGGTCGAGGCCGCGCTGCGCGGGTACCCGCACCTCGAGGTGCTGCGCGACGGGGACGCGGTGGTCGCGCGCACGCACCTCGGCCGGGCGTCCCGGGTCGTGGTCGCCGGGCACATCGACACCGTGCCCGTCACCACGGACCCCGCCAACCTGCCGACCCGGCTCGAGGGCGCGGGCGCCGACGCGGTGCTCTGGGGCCGCGGCACGGTCGACATGAAGGGCGGCGTCGCCGTCCAGCTGGCGCTCGCGGCCGCGCTGACCGAGCCGACCCGCGACGTCACCTGGGTGTTCTACGACCACGAGGAGGTCGAGGCCTCGCTCAACGGCCTGGGCCGGATCGCCCGCGAGCACCCGGACTGGCTGGCGGCCGACTTCGCCGTGCTCTGCGAGCCGACGGACGCGGGCCTGGAGGGCGGCTGCAACGGCACGCTGCGCGCCGAGGTCCGGGTGCCGGGCGTGGCGGCGCACTCCGCGCGGGCCTGGACCGGTGTCAACGCGATCCACGGGGCCGCCCCGGTCATCGCGGCGCTCGCGGCGTACGAGCCCGCGTCCGTCGAGGTCGACGGCCTGGTGTACCGCGAGGGGCTCAACGCGGTGCTCATCAGCGGCGGCGTCGCGACCAACGTCGTGCCGGACCGCTGCGTGGTCACGGTGAACTACCGGTTCGTCCCGTCCCGCTCCGTCGAGGAGGCGGAGGCGCACGTGCGCGATCTCTTCGACGGCTACGAGGTCGTCGTCACCGACTCGGCCGCCGGCGCCCGCCCCGGGCTGGACGACCCCGCCGCGGCCGAGTTCGCCGCCGCGGTGCTGGGCGTCACCGGCGGCGCGCCCGCCCCCAAGTACGGCTGGACGGACGTCGCGCGGTTCTCCGCGCTCGGCGTGCCCGCGGTGAACTTCGGCCCGGGCGACCCGCTGCTGGCGCACAAGGACGACGAGCGGCTCCCGGTCGCGCAGCTCGACCTGTGCCACGACGCGCTCCGGGCCTGGCTGACGGCCTGACCCGACCCGTCACGCGGGGTTCACCCGGGCGCCGCCGGGGGCGCCGGTGCGTGCACCGCCGCGGACCGTAGAGTCGGGGCCATGAGCGACGACGGCGTTCCCGTGCCGGGTTCGGGGTACCGCAAGGGCCCCGTGCTGCTGCGACGCGGGCAGATCCCCACCACCACGTCCGACCAGCGGCTGCTGTCCGGCGGCGACGGCGCCGACTGGCTGCACGGCGACCCGTGGCGCGTGATGCGGATCCAGAGCGAGTTCGTGGAGGGCTTCGGCGCGCTCGCCGAGCTGGGCCCCGCGGTCAGCGTGTTCGGCTCCGCCCGGACGCTGCCCGAGCACCCGGACTTCGCGCTCGGCGAGGAGGTCGGCCGGCTGCTGGCCGAGGCCGGCTACGCGGTCATCACCGGCGGCGGCCCCGGCATCATGTCGGCCGCGAACAAGGGCGCGTCCGAGGCGGGCGGCCTGTCGGTCGGCCTCGGCATCGAGCTGCCGTTCGAGCAGGGCATGAACCCGTGGGTCGACCTCGGGGTCAACTTCCGGTACTTCTTCGCCCGCAAGACGATGTTCGTGAAGTACGCCGAGGGCTTCATCGTGCTGCCGGGCGGCTTCGGCACGTTCGACGAGCTGTTCGAGGCGCTGACCCTGGTGCAGACGCACAAGGTCACGGAGTTCCCGATCGTCCTGGTCGGCACCGACTACTGGCAGGGGCTGCTCGACTGGCTGCGCGGCCCGGTGCTGGAGCGCGGCATGATCCGCGAGGCCGACCTGGAGCTGATCCGGCTGGTGGACGACCCGCGGGAGGCCGTGCGGATCGTGCGCGACCGCGGGGCGGAGCTGCGCGCCGCCGAGCGCGCGGCGGCCGCCGAGGCCGAGCGCGCGCAGGAGGAGGCCGAGGCGGAGGTGGCGGACGAGGCGGAGGACGCCGCGGGTGGGCGCTGAGCCCGCCGAGCCCGCGGGCGTCCCGGCGCCGGGCGCGCCGCTGCTGCTGCGCGGCCGCTGGTTCGGCCCCGGCCGCCCGGTCGTCATGGCGGTGGTGAACCGCACCCCCGACTCGTTCTACGCCGCCGCCCGGTACGACGACGCCGGCGCCGACGCGGCGGTCGCGCGCGCCGAGGAGGAGGGCGCCGACCTGGTCGACCTGGGCGGCGTCCGCGCGGGCCGGGGGCCGGCCGTCGACGTGGCCGAGGAGATCGCCCGGGTCGTCCCGCTCGTCGAGCGCGTGCGCCGCCGGCACCCGGACCTGCTGGTCAGCGTCGACACGTGGCGGGCCGAGGTCGCGCGCGCCGCCGCGGACGCGGGCGCCGACCTGCTCAACGACACCTGGGCCGGGCACGACCCGGCGCTGGTCGAGGTCGCCGCCGAGCGCGGGCTGGGCGTGGTCTGCTCGCACACCGGCGGGCTGCCGCCGCGGACCGACCCGCTGCGGGTGTCCTACCCGCTGCCGGACGACGCGCCCGCCGACGCCGACCCGCGGGACGGGGTGCTGCTCGACGTGCTGGCGACGCTGCGGGCGGCGGCCGCGCGGGCGGTCGACCTCGGCGTCCACCCCGCGAGCGTGCTGGTGGACCCGACGCACGACTTCGGCAAGAGCACCTGGCACTCGCTGCACCTGGTCCGGCGCACCGCCGCGCTCACCGCGCTCGGGCACCCGGTGCTCGTCGCCCTGTCCCGCAAGGACTTCGTGGGGGAGACGCTGGACCTGCCCCCCGCGGACCGGCTCGAGGGCACGCTCGCGGCGACGTCGCTCGCGGCGTGGCTCGGCGCCCGGGTGTTCCGCGCGCACGACGTCCGGGCGACCCGGCGGACGGTCGACATGGTGGCGGCCCTCCGCGGCGACGCGCCCCCGGCGCGGGCCATGCGGGGCCTCGCGTGACGGCGGGGCAGGGGAGCGCCGCCGCCCAGGACGCCGCCCCGGCGCGCCGCGCCCTCGACCCCCGCACCTGGCCGTGGTGGGCGCAGGCGCTCGCCGTGTACGCGGCGGCCCGCGCCTTCTCGGCCGTCGTCCTGCTGGTCGTCGCCACCCGGCAGGTGGCCAGCGGCTGGACCGGCGCGTCCCCGGGGTACGCCGACTACACGGGCCTCATGTGGGACGCGACCTGGTACCGGACGATCGCGGAGGGCGGCTACCCGGCGCAGCTGCCCGTCGGGGCCGACGGCGTGGTGCAGCAGAACGCGTGGGCGTTCTTCCCGCTCTACCCGCTCCTGGTGCGCGCGCTGATGACGGTCACGGGGGGCTCCTGGGCCGTGGTCGCGCCCACCGTGTCGCTGCTGGCCGGCGCCGGCGCCGTGCTGCTCGTGCACCGCGTGGTCGTCCGCGGGGCGCCGCGCGCCGTGGCCGCGCGACCGGGGCTGCCGCTCGCGACGGTGCTGCTGGTCAGCGTGTTCCCCACGTCCGTCGTGCTGCAGGTCGGGTACACGGAGTCGCTCGCGCTGCTGCTGGTCGCCGTGTCGCTGCTGGCGGTCGTCACCCGGCGGTACGGCTGGGCGTGCGCCGCGGTGCTCGCGCTCGGGTTCACCCGCGCGGTCGCGCTGCCGATGGCGGTGGTCGTCGCCGTGCACGCGCTGGTGCGCTGGCGGGAGTGGCGTGCCGCCGGCGAGCGCCCGCGCGGCCGGGACCTGGCCGGGATCGGCGCGGTCGGGCTCGCCGCGGTGGTGTCCGGGTTCGCGTGGCTCGCGATCTGCGGCTGGGTCACGGGCGTGCCCGACGCCTACCTGCAGACCCAGGAGGCCTGGCGCGGCGCGGCCACCACCGCGCCGTTCGCGGGCTGGTCCTACGTGCCGGCGTTCTGGTTCGGCGACGCGTGGCCGCTGGTGGTGCTCGCCGCCGGGGTGTTCGTGGTCGCGTGCCTCGTCACGCCCTCGGCGTGGCGGCTGGGTCGCGAGCTGCACGCCTGGTCGGCGGCCTACCTGCTCTACCTCGCCGCCGCCGTGGAGCCGGGCAGCAGCCTGGCGCGGTTCCTGCTGCTGGCGTTCCCGCTCGGCGCCGCGACCGCGGGGCTCGTCACCCGCCCGCGGGCGGCGCGGTGGGCGTGGACCGGCGCGGTGGTGGTGCTCATGCTCGTGCTCCAGGTGGTCTGGGTGTGGCACATCTGGCGGTTCGTGCCGCCGGCCGGCTGGCCGCCGTGACGGCCGGCGGACCGCGCCCGGCGGCCGCCACAGGGGCCTGACGAGGGGGTTGGCGCACCCGCCGCGCGTGGACGGCCCCGCCTTGTCGCCCCGGTGAACTAGACTGAGGCCTGGACATCCGGGAGCCGGAGGCCCGCTCCTGCCCGTCCCGCCCCCCGCGGACGCGGAGGGACCGGGCGCCCGGACGCCCAGCTGACGACGCGAAGGAGAGCCCCGCATGGCCGCGATGAAGCCGAGGACTGGTGACGGTCCGCTCGAGGTGACCAAGGAGGGCCGCGGCATCGTCATGCGGGTCCCGCTCGAGGGCGGTGGCCGACTCGTCGTCGAGCTCAACGCGACCGAGGCGCAGGAGCTGGGCGAGGCCCTGACCTCCGTCGTCTCCTGACCGCGCGGGACCCCCTTCCGACGTGGCTCGCTCCCTGACCCCTCCCGCCGTGCGCATCGGCCGCGCGGTCCCGGCGGTCGGCCTCGCGGCCGGCTCGCTGGCGACCTCGGGGCTGCTGCTCGAGGCCGGCGTCGACGCGGTGGCCGTCCCGGTCGCCCCGGCGGCGCCGGACGACACCGACCTCCAGCCGCGCCGCGGCGCCGCCGACGCGGCGGCGCGGTACGGCATCGACCTGGCCGAGCTCGCGGAGCGGGCCGGGCTGACCGGCACCGCCGGCGAGGCGTGGACGCTGCTGCTCCCGCGCCCCGTCGGCAGCGCCACGGGCGACCTGCCCTGGGCGGGCCTGCCCCGGCGGCTGGTGCTGGTCGGCGTCGGCGACGGCACCCCGGACGAGCTCCGGCGTGCCGGGGCCGCGCTGGCCCGCGCCACCCGCGGCCTGCGCCGGGTGCTGACCACCGTCGCCACCGAGCCCGGCGCCGACGGCCCCCCGGCCGTGCGCGCGTTCGCGGAGGGCTACCTGCTCGCCGCCTACCGCGTGCAGCGGATCGGCGCGCCCGCGTCCCCGAAGGAGGCGCCGGCGGAGGAGCTCGTCGTCGTCGGCCGCGAGGGCGTCCGCGTGCAGGCCGCGCTCGACGAGGCCGTGCGCGGCGCGACGGCCACCTGGCTCGTGCGCGACCTCGCCAACACCCCGTCGAGCACCAAGGACCCGGCCTGGGTCGCCGACCGGGCGTCCGAGCTGGCGCGCGCCGCCGGCCTGCGGGTCGAGGTCCTCGGCCCGCGCGAGCTCGAGGCCCAGGGCTTCGGCGGCATCCTCGCCGTCGGCCGCGGCTCGGCGTCGACCCCGCGGCTGGTGACCGTCACCTACGACCCGGCCAGGCCGGCGGGCGGCCCCGCGCGCCGCGCGCAGCACGTCGTCGTGGTCGGCAAGGGCATCACCTACGACACGGGCGGCCTGTCCATCAAGCCGCGCGAGGCGATGGTGCCGATGAAGACCGACATGGCCGGCGCCGCGGTGGCGCTGGCGACCGTGCTCGGCGCGGCCGCCGCCGAGCTGCCGCACCGGGTCACCGCTGTGCTGCCGCTCGCGGAGAACCACTTCGGGGCCGCCTCGTACCGGCCGGGCGACGTCCTGCGGATGTGGGGCGGGCGCACGGTCGAGATCGCGAACACCGACGCCGAGGGCCGCCTGGTGCTCGGCGACGCGCTGGCCTGGGCCGACGCGACGCTCGACCCGGACGTGCTCGTGGACGTCGCGACGCTCACCGGCGCGGCGAGCCTGGGCCTCGGCAAGCAGCACGGCGCCCTGTACGCGACCGACGCGCGGCTGACCGCCGCGCTCGAGGCGGCCGGGGCCGAGTCGGGCGAGCCGGTCTGGCCGATGCCGCTCGTCGAGGACTACGCCGACGCCGTGCGCTCCACCGTCGCCGACCTGCGGCACGTCCCGCAGGACGCGAAGTACGGCGGCGGCTCGATCACGGCGGCGCTGTTCCTGCGCGAGTTCGTGGGCGCCCGGACCTGGGCGCACCTCGACATCGCGGGGCCGGCGCGGTCGACGGCCGACAAGCACGAGGTCACCGAGGGCGCGACCGGGTTCGGCGCGCGCCTGCTGCTGCGCTGGCTCGCGGCGCTGCGCTGACCCGGCACGAGACGCGGACGGCCGCCGACCCCGTGGGGTCGGCGGCCGTCGTCGTCCAGGGGCCGGGAGCCCGGGCCGGTGGCGTCAGCGGCGGACGGCCACGAGCAGGCCGTCGCCCACCGGGAGCATCGCCGGCATGAGCCGGTCGTCCTCGCGGACCAGCCGCCCGGTCTCGCGCACCAGCGTCGTCGCCTCGTCCCGGCGCGCGGGGTCGGCGACCCGGTCGTGCCACAGCGCGTCGTCGACCGCCAGGACCCCGCCGGGCCGGAGCAGCCGCACGGCGCGCTCGACGTAGGCGGGGTAGCTCTCGATGTCGGCGTCCACGAACACCAGGTCGTACGCGCCGTCGGTCAGCCGCGGCAGCACGTCGAGCGCGCGGCCCGAGATCGTGCGGGTGCGTGCGGCGCGGACGCCCTCCTCGGCGAACGCCTGCTTGGCCGCGCGCTGGTGCTCCACCTCGACGTCGATGGTGGTGAGCACGCCGTCGGACGGCATCCCGCGGAGCAGGTGCAGCCCGCTGACGCCGGCGCCCGTGCCGACCTCGACCACCGCCCGTGCCCGCGAGGCCGCGGCGAGCACGGTGAGCGCGGCGCCGGTGCCGGGCTGCACCGGCGTGCAGCCGAGCTCGCCGGCGCGGTCCCGCGCGCGCAGCAGGGTGTCGTCCTCGGGGACGAAGCCCTCGGCGTAGACCCAGCTCGCGGCCTTGTCGGTGGCGATGGTGTCCTCCTGGTCTCCGGGTCGTGCGGGGGAGTCGTGCGCGGCTCGCGCGGCGGCCGGTGCGCGGACGTGCGCGGGCGCTGGCCAGCCTAGTGCGCGGTGGGGGCCGCGGCGGCGCGGCGCCCCGGGCGGCCGGGCGGGCTCGCCGACGTCACCCGCTCGCGCGGGAACCGGGCGGGACGTGTGCGCGTTGTGCGAGGACAGGGGTGGACCGGGTTCGCACCCGGCCCCGCGTCCTGGGACACTGGGTCCCTGGGACCTCGTGCCGCACCCGCGGCCCCCGACGCAAGAAGGACGTGGATGGCGACCTCGTTGCCCGATCCGGACTGGCAGCCCCCGACCTGGGAGGCGATCGTCCGGGAGCACTCCGCGCGCGTGTACCGCCTCGCCTACCGGCTGACCGGCAACCGGCACGACGCCGAGGACCTCACGCAGGAGGTGTTCGTCCGCGTCTTCCGGTCGCTGTCCACGTACACCCCCGGCACGTTCGAGGGCTGGCTGCACCGGATCACGACCAACCTGTTCCTCGACGGGGCCCGCCGCCGCCAGCGCATCCGCATGGACGCGATGGGCGAGGACGGCGACCGCTACCCGGCCACCGACGCCGGGCCCGAGCGCGCCTTCGAGCACGACAACCTCGACGTCGACATCCAGCGCGCCCTCGACGAGCTGCCCCCCGAGTACCGCGCCGCCGTCGTGCTGTGCGACATCGAGGGGCTGTCCTACGAGGAGATCGCGGTGACGCTGGGCATCAAGCTCGGCACCGTGCGCTCGCGCATCCACCGGGCGCGGGCGCGGCTGCGCGTGGCGCTCGAGCACCGCGCGCCGGCCTCCGTGCGCGCCGCCGCGGCCCAGGAGCCCGCGGGCGACCGCTCGTCCGAGGTGACGGCCCCGGCGGGTGCCCGGTGAACGGGCACCTCGGCGACCGGGTCAGCGCCCTCGTCGACGGCCAGCTCGGGCCCGCCGCCGCGGAGCGGGCGCTGGCGCACGTCGCCGGGTGCCCGCGGTGCGCGGCCGACCTCGCCGCGGCGCGGGCCGCCCGGCGGGTGCTCTCCGACTGCGACGACGTCCGCCCCGCCGGCGACCTGACGGCCCGGCTGCTCGCGCTGGGCGGCGCGCCCGTGCCCACGGGCGTGGACGCGGGGGCCCGCGCCGCGGCGCGCCCGATGGACCCGTTCGTCCCGCCGTCGGCCGTGCGCAGCGCCGCGGCCTTCACGGGAGCGCCTCCCACGGCCGGCTCCGGCATCGGGGGGCTGCTCGGCCGCGGCCCGTTCGGCGAGGGCGTCCTGGGCTCGCGCTCGGTCCTGGGCGGCTCCGTCCTGGGCTCGCGACGCCTGCTCGGTGACCGGCCCGTCGTCGGGAGCGCGCCGGGTGCCACCGCCGCCGCCACCCGCCGCGGCCTGCGCGCCGCCGTCGGCTCGATCACCGGCCTCGGCGTCGTCGCCGTCGGGCTGTTCCTCCTGGGCGACCGCCCGACGGTCGCCCCGGTCACGGAGTCCGCCGAGGCCCTGCAGCTGCTCGGCGACGCGAGCACCGTCGCCGTCCCGGTCGTCGCCGGCGCCGGGGGCGGTTCCACGTCCGGCCCCGCCGCGGGCGCGTCGACGCAGGACTACCTGGACTGGATGCGGGCCGAGGGCTGGACCTGCCCCGAGCAGGTCCCCGACGGCTGGGCCGTGACCGCCGTGCACCTGCGCGACGAGGGCAGCACCCTCGAGGTCGACCTGTCCGGGCCGACCGGGGACGTCGTGGTCACCGAGCAGCACGGCCGGCTCGACGTGTCGGCGCTCACCGCCGCCGAGCCCGTCGACGTCGAGGGCCGCACCGTCTACCTGCTGTCCGCCGAGCCGTGGCACGCCGCCTGGCAGTCGGGGGACACCGTGGTCGAGGTCGTGTCGTCCCGCACCGGGCCGGGCGGCGCCGCCGCCGTGGTCGCGCAGTTCCCCGAGGGCCAGTTCGACGCGGGGCTCAGCGCCCGCCTGACCCGCGGGTGGGACACGTTCGCCGCCGCGGTGCACCTGCCGTGACCGGACCCGACGAGCGCGCCGGGGACGGGGCGGGGGACGGGACCGCCGGGCAGCGCGGGACGGGCGAGCGCCCCGGGGCTGCCGACGAGCGCCCCGGGCCCGCGCCGGTCGACCCGTTCGCGCCGCCGCCGTCCGCCCCGCGGGGCTGGGCGCCGCCGCCCGCCTGG
>NZ_JAHVCI010000119.1:0-3341 GCF_019265565.1 Cellulomonas sp. PS-H5 | reverse complement strand
CGCCGCGGAGGAGCAGGCCGCCGCCGAGGCCGCGGCCGCCGCGCGGGCGGGCGCGGGGTCCGGCTCCGGCGGGGCCCCCGCGGGCGCGCCGAGCAACCCCGGCATCGCGGGCTGGGTCGACGGCCGCCCGGTCGACGCCCAGGGCGACGTGCTGTGGGTGACGTCGGTGCCCACCGCCGACGGCGACGGCTCTAACGGCCACATGCCCGCCTCGCAGATGTGCCAGGTGCCCTGGGGCACCGACCAGCTGGGGTTCGCCCAGTACCTGCGCTGCGACGCCGCCGACGCGCTCACCGCGCTGAACGAGGCGTTCCGGGCCCGGTTCGGGGCGTCGCTCGACATGGACCTCACCTACCGGTCCTACGACGACCAGGTGGCGATGAAAGCGGCGTTCGGCGGGCTCGCCGCGGCACCCGGCACGTCGTCGCACGGGCTCGGCACCGCGCTGGACGTGCAGGAGTGGGTCGGCACCTACGGGTTCGGCACCGCCCGGTACGACTGGCTGGTCGCGAACGGGCCGACCTACGGCTGGTACGCCCCGGCCCGCGTCCGGCAGGGGCAGCCCTACGCCGAGTACTGGCACTTCGAGTACGGCCCCGGCCGCACCTCCTGACCCGCGGGCCGGTCGACCGGTCCGGCCCGGGGTCCTGTGGCACAGTGACGAGGTACCCCGGCCGCCGCCGACGGGGGCGGCGACGAGGCCGCGCCCGGACGGCCGGGCGCGATGCCCAGGAGGCCTCTGCATGACCGCGACCGCTCCGACCGGGACGTCCCCGTCGCCCACCCCTGTGACGCCCGCCCCGCGCACCTCCTCCCCCCTGACGACGGCGCTCGCCCAGCTGTCGTCGGCCGTCGACCTGCTCGGGTACGACGACGGCCTGCACCAGATGCTCGCCACCCCGCGCCGCGAGCTGCACGTCGCCGTGCCCCTGCGCCGGGACGACGGCCGGATCGAGCTGCTGTCCGGCTACCGGGTGCAGCACAACATCTCCCGGGGCCCCGGCAAGGGCGGCCTGCGGTACGCCCCGGGCGTCGACATCGACGAGGTCCGGGCGCTGGCGATGTGGATGACCTGGAAGTGCGCCGTCGTCGACCTGCCCTACGGCGGCGCCAAGGGCGGCGTGGCGATCGACCCGCGCGGCTACTCCCCCGCCGAGCTCGAGCGCGTCACCCGGCGGTACACCTCCGAGGTCATGCCGATCATCGGACCGGAGCGGGACATCATGGCGCCCGACGTCGGCACCACCGAGCAGACGATGAGCTGGGTCATGGACACGTACTCGGTGAACTCCGGGTACACGATCCCCGCCGTCGTCACGGGCAAGCCGATCGCGGTCGGCGGCTCGCTCGGCCGGGCGACGGCCACCTCGCGCGGTGTCGTGCACGCCACCGCCGCGGCGCTCGCCGACGCCGGCACCGAGCTGTCCGAGGTCACCGCCGCGGTGCAGGGCTTCGGCAAGGTCGGCTCGCACGCGGCGCGGTTCCTGGCCGAGGGCGGCGCGCGGGTCGTCGCGGTGAGCGACCAGTACGGCGGCGTGCACGCGCCGGGCGGCCTGGACGTCGCGGCGCTGCTGAGCCACGTCGCCGAGACCGGGTCGGTCGTCGACCTCCCGGGCGCCGACCCGCTGACCAACGCGGAGCTGCTGGCGCTCGACGTCGACGTGCTCATCCCCGCAGCCACCGAGGACGTGCTGGACGAGGAGGCCGCCGCCTCGGTCAAGGCCCGCTGGGTGGTGGAGGGCGCGAACGGCCCGACGACCAGCGCGGGCGACCGGGTGCTCGCCGACCGCGGCATCACCGTCGTCCCCGACATCCTGGCGAACGCCGGCGGCGTGGTGGTCTCGTACTTCGAGTGGGTGCAGGCGCAGCAGGCGTACTGGTGGACCGAGCGCGAGATCGAGGACCGGCTGGAGCAGCGGATGCGCTCCGCCTACGCCGCCGTGGCGCAGCGGGCCCGGGCCGACGGCATCACGCTGCGGGACGCGGCCCTGGTGATCGGGGTGCGGCGGGTGGCCGAGGCGCACCAGCTCCGCGGGCTGTACCCCTGATCCGCGCCGCGGCGCGCGTGTGACGCGGGACGCGGCCGGGCCCGGGAAGTCCCCGGGTGCCGGCCGCGTTGCCCCTGAGGTGAGCACCCCCGACGCCACCCGCGCGCACCAGCCCGTCGTCCGCCCCGAGGTCCCCCTGTCCGTGCTGGACCTGTCCCCCGTCGGGACCGGGGCCACCAGCGCCGACGCGCTCGCCGACTCCACCGCGCTCGCCCGGCGCGCCGACGCCCTGGGCTACCGCCGGTTCTGGGTCGCCGAGCACCACAGCATGCCCGCGGTCGCGTCGACCTCCCCCGGCGTGCTGCTCGCGCACCTCGCCGCGTCGACCGAGCGCATCCGGGTCGGCTCCGGCGGCGTCATGCTGCCGAACCACCCGCCGCTGGTGATCGCCGAGCAGTTCGCGATGCTGGAGGCGCTGCACCCGGGCCGCGTCGACCTGGGCATCGGCCGCGCGCCGGGCGCCGACCCGATGACGGCCGCCGCGCTGCGCCGCACCGTCGAGGGCCTGGGCGCCGAGGACTTCCCGGCCGAGCTGCTCGACGTGCTGCACCTGCTGGGCCAGCTGCCGGCCGGCCGCGCCGCGTCCGCCGTCGCGCAGCGGCTGCGCGCCACCCCGGTGCCCGCCGGCACCCCCGAGGTCTGGCTGCTGGGCTCGTCGACGTTCAGCGCGCAGCTCGCCGGCGAGCTCGGCCTGCCGTTCTCCTACGCGCACCACTTCGGCACCGGCATCACGACGACCGCGGCGGAGGTGTACCGCTCGGCGTTCCGGCCGTCCGAGGTGCTGGACGCCCCGCACCTCATGGTGTCGGCGTCGGTGATCGTGGCCGAGTCGGAGGAGCGGGCGCAGTGGTTGGCCGGTCCGTCGAAGGTCATGGCGCTGCGGCTGCGGAGCCGGGGCGCGCTCGCGCCGATCGAGACGCCGGAGGACGCCGAGAAGCTGCTCGCGGACCTCGACCCGGTGCAGGCGGCGGAGTTCTTCGCGAAGGTGGCGGGCACGCAGATCGCGACCACGGCGGAGCCGGCCGCGGCGGCGCTGCGCGAGCTGGTGGAGCGCACCGGCGCGGACGAGCTGATCGTCACGGCGACCACCCACGCGGTCGAGGACCGCATCGCGACCCTGGAGGCCCTGGCCGCCGCCTGGTGACCCGGCGCGGCCTCGGGGCGCGGCGCCGCGACACCGGTGCACGCCACCTACGGTCTCCGGTCTCGCCACCTCCGGTCGGAGGTCGCGAGGCCGGAGACCGTAGGCGGCACGATCCCACCGGATTCTCGCGCCGCGCCCTGATCGATCGG
>NZ_JAHVCI010000118.1:0-3403 GCF_019265565.1 Cellulomonas sp. PS-H5 | reverse complement strand
CGCGGGCGCAGGAGCGGGGGCCGGCGCAGGGGTCGGCGCGGGAGCGGGCGCTGGGTCGTCGGCGCGGACCGGCGGCCGGGCGCCGACGCCGCCGCCCTGGCGGGTGCGGCCCGCGGGCGGGCGCGGCGCCGAGACACCCGAGGGCGCGCTGGCAGGGGCGCTGCTCGGGGCTGTGCAGCCCGCGCTGTTCTGACGCCGGTCCGCGGCCCGGCCACAGGCGGACCGAGGTCGCGACGAGTCGCTCCACCGGCGGCCGACCTCCGGTGGGCCAGGGCCGCGACGAGCCGGCAGGCCGGCGCCCCCGGCCATGGGCGGGGCCGGGGTCGCGACGAGCGCCCGGGAGGACGGCGCCGCGCCCCGCGAGGGAGTATCCCCGCGACGGCGCCGGGCCGGTCGGCAGTAGACTCGCCGGGCTGCTCGGACGGGCAGCACCCCGACACCGGAGAGGACTCCTCGTGCTGCGCACCCACACCGCCGGCTCGCTGCGGGCCGAGCACATCGGCACCACCGTCACCCTGACCGGGTGGGTGGATCGCCGGCGCGATCACGGTGGGGTCGCCTTCGTGGACCTCCGGGACGCCTCGGGCATCGCCCAGGTCGTCATCCGGGACGAGGCCGTCGCGCACGGCCTGCGCGCCGAGTACGTGCTCCAGGTGACCGGCACCGTCGGCCGCCGCCCCGAGGGCAACGAGAACGCGCACCTGGCGACGGGCGAGGTCGAGGTCACGGCCGACGAGGTCGTGGTGCTCAACGAGTCCGCGCCGCTGCCGTTCCAGGTGTCCTCGTCGCTCGACGAGCCGGTCGGCGAGGAGGCGCGCCTGCGCCACCGCTACCTCGACCTGCGCCGCCCCGAGCCCGCGAAGGCCATCCGGCTGCGCGCCAAGGCCAACCAGGCCGCGCGCCGCGTGCTCGACGCCCAGGACTTCGTCGAGATCGAGACCCCGACGCTGACCCGGTCGACCCCCGAGGGCGCCCGCGACTTCGTCGTGCCGGCCCGCCTCGCGCCGGGCTCCTGGTACGCCCTGCCGCAGTCGCCGCAGCTGTTCAAGCAGCTGCTCATGGTCGGCGGCATGGAGCGGTACTACCAGATCGCCCGCTGCTACCGGGACGAGGACTTCCGCGCCGACCGGCAGCCGGAGTTCACCCAGCTCGACGTCGAGATGTCGTTCGTCGACCAGGAGGACGTCATCGCGCTCGGCGAGCAGATCCTCGTCGCGCTCTGGGGCCTCATCGACTACGAGATCCCGACCCCGATCGCCCGCATGACCTACGCCGAGGCCATGGCGAAGTACGGCACCGACAAGCCGGACCTGCGGTTCGGCCTGGAGCTGGTCGAGCTCACCGGGTACTTCGCCGAGACGCCGTTCCGGGTGTTCCAGGCGCCCTACGTCGGTGCGGTCGTCCAGCCCGGCGGCGCCTCGACGCCCCGCCGCGGCTTCGACGCCTGGCAGGAGTGGGCCAAGCAGCGCGGGGCCAAGGGCCTCGCGTACGTCACGGTCGGCGAGGACGGCACGCTGGGCGGCCCGGTCGCCAAGAACATCACCGACGCCGAGCGCGAGGGCCTCGCGGCCGCCGTCGGCGCCCAGCCGGGTGACGCGGTGTTCTTCGCCGCCGGCAAGCCCGCCGAGGCGCGCGCGCTGCTCGGGGCGGCCCGCCTCGAGATCGGCCGCCGTGCCGAGCTGCTCGACGAGTCGGCCTGGTCGTTCGTGTGGGTCGTCGACGCGCCGCTGTTCAAGCCCACGGGCGAGGACGACGACGTCGCCGTCGGCGAGGGCGCGTGGACCGCGGTCCACCACGCCTTCACGTCGCCGACGCCGGAGTGGGTCGACCGGTTCGAGGAGGACCCGGGCGAGGCCCTGGCCTACGCCTACGACATCGTCTGCAACGGCAACGAGATCGGCGGTGGCTCGATCCGTATCCACCGCAAGGACGTCCAGGAGCGCGTGTTCGCGGTCATGGGCATCGGCGAGGAGGAGGCCCAGGAGAAGTTCGGCTTCCTGCTCGACGCGTTCCAGTTCGGCGCCCCGCCGCACGGCGGCATCGCGTTCGGCTGGGACCGGATCGTGGCGCTGCTGACCGGCTCGGAGTCGATCCGCGACGTCATCGCGTTCCCGAAGTCGGGCGGGGGCTACGACCCGCTGACCGGCGCGCCGGCCCCGATCACCGCGCAGCAGCGCAAGGAGGCGGGCGTCGACGCCAAGCCGAAGGCGTCCGACCTCGCGCCCCAGGGCACGCCCGCCGAGACCCCGGTCGCGGACGCCTCGGCGGCCGCGCAGCAGTGACGCGCGTCGGCGACCCGGCCGACGGCACCCCGCAGCACCCCGACGGCCCCGGCGCGCGCACCGCGCCGGGGCCGTCGGCCGGTGGGCCCGCCCTGCCCGCGCGGTGGGCGCAGGACCCGTTCCTGCTGGACGAGCGCCGCGGCTGGCACCCCGCCGAGGTGCACGCCGACGGCGACGCGATGCTGCTCGTGCGGCGCGCCGTCGCGGATGCGGGAGAGCCGGGTCACGGCCCCGGGGCGACGATGCTGCTGGCCGTGGGCCCCGCCGAGCCCGTCGCGGCGCTCCTGCGCGCCCACGCCCGCCCGGGGCACCGGTTCGCCTGGGTGGACACCGAGGCGTTCGGCCTGCTGCACGCCGCCGAGGTGGCCGCGCTCGGCCTCACCCCGAACCGGACCGGCTGGGAGTGGCTCGTCACGGACGAGGCCCCGGCGCCCGTCGCCGCCGAGTCCCGGCTGCGCGAGCTCGACCCGCGCGCCGACGCCGCTGCCATCCGCGCGTGCCTCGCGGACGCCAACCCCACGACCGACGCCGATCCCACGGGCCCCGGGGAGCGCTGGTGGGGCGCGCTCGACGGGTCCGGGCGGCTCGGCGGCGTCATCGGCGCCGGACCCCGGGCCGGCCGGCCCGGCGGGCGAGGGTCGGCGCACCTGCACGGGCTCGGCGTCCGGCCGGGGGAGCGGGGCCAGGGGCTCGGGGCGGCGCTGACGGCCGGCGCGGTGCGGGCGCTGCTCGCCGACGGCGCGGACTGGGTGTCGCTGGGCATGTGGGACGACAACCACGGTGCCCGGCGGATCTACCACCGCCTCGGCCTGCGCACGGTGCACCGCCTGACGACCCTGCGCGCCCGCGGCGCCTGACCCTCACCGGCCCACCGCCCCACGCCACCCCGCCGCCCTACCGCGCTGGGCGCACCGCGCCAGCCGCGCCCGCGCGCCCCGGCTCTCGCCGAGCGTGCAACCGACACGTCGAGCGAGTAGTCGCTGCATACTCGCTCGACGTGTCGGCTACCTCCTCGCTGTGCGCGGCGCGGGGGCGGGCAGCGGTCGGGCGCGGGCGCGGGGGCAGCGAGCGCGGGCCGGCTCGGGTGCCGCGCTCGGCGCGGCCCGTCGCGGCGCGGGCCC
>NZ_JAHVCI010000117.1:0-3520 GCF_019265565.1 Cellulomonas sp. PS-H5 | reverse complement strand
GCCTAGGCACGCTGTTGGGTCCTGAGGGAACAGCCCGCGAGGGAGGTTGCTTCATGACGGGCCCGGTCGGTCGGACGAACCGCTGACTTCTCTTCGGGGGAGTTGGTAGGCGCCGGCGCACGCGACTCGGGGATCGTTCGTTGTTTGAGAACTGCACAGTGGACGCGAGCATCTTTAAAGTATGTCTTTGTGGTCAAGTTTTTAAGGGCACAGGGTGGATGCCTTGGCACTAGGAGCCGAAGAAGGACGTGGTAGCCTGCGATAAGCCTCGGGGAGTTGGCAAACGAACCGTGATCCGAGGATGTCCGAATGGGGAAACCCCGCGCGAGTCATGTCGCGTGACCCGCACCTGAATATATAGGGTGTGTGGAGGGAACGCCGGGAAGTGAAACATCTCAGTACCGGCAGGAAGAGATATTCCGTGAGTAGTGGCGAGCGAAAGCGGATCAGGCCAAACCGTGTGCGTGTGATAGCCGGCAGGCGTTGCGCATGCGGGGTTGTGGGACCCTTCAGCTGGTTCTGCCGAACCAGCAGGGAGTCAGAAAGTCTCGTGATAGTCGAAGGGCATTGAAAGGCCCGGCACAGAGGGTGGTACCCCCGTAGACGAAATCACGTGGCCTCCCGAGGGGGATCCCAAGTAGCACGGGGCCCGAGAAATCCCGTGTGAATCTGGCAAGACCACTTGCTAAGCCTAAATACTACCTAGTGACCGATAGCGGACAAGTACCGTGAGGGAAAGGTGAAAAGTACCCCGGGAGGGGAGTGAAATAGTACCTGAAACCGTGTGCCTACAATCCGTCGGAGCCTCCCTAGCAGGGGTGACGGCGTGCCTTTTGAAGAATGAGCCTGCGAGTTAGTGGTACGTGGCGAGGTTAACCCGTGTGGGGAAGCCGTAGCGAAAGCGAGTCCGAATAGGGCGACCGTAGTCGCGTGCTCTAGACCCGAAGCGAAGTGATCTAGCCATGGGCAGGTTGAAGCGCGGGTAAGACCGCGTGGAGGACCGAACCCACCTGGGTTGAAAACCGGGGGGATGACCTGTGGTTAGGGGTGAAAGGCCAATCAAACTTCGTGATAGCTGGTTCTCCCCGAAATGCATTTAGGTGCAGCCTCGCGTGTTTCTTGCCGGAGGTAGAGCTACTGGATAGCCGATGGGCCCCACCAGGTTACTGACGTTAGCCAAACTCCGAATGCCGGTAAGTGAGAGCGCGGGAGTGAGACTGCGGGGGATAAGCTCCGTAGTCGAGAGGGAAACAGCCCAGACCACCAGCTAAGGCCCCTAAGCGTATGCTAAGTGGGAAAGGATGTGGAGTTGCACAGACAACCAGGAGGTTGGCTTAGAAGCAGCCACCCTTGAAAGAGTGCGTAATAGCTCACTGGTCAAGTGATTCCGCGCCGACAATGTAGCGGGGCTCAAGTATACCGCCGAAGCTGTGGCATTCACACATTGCGCTAAGCCTTCGTGGTTCAGGCGTGTGGATGGGTAGGGGAGCGTCGTGTGGCGGGTGAAGCTGCGGGGTGACCCAGTGGTGGACGCTACACGAGTGAGAATGCAGGCATGAGTAGCGAATGACGGGTGAGAAACCCGTCCGCCGAATGACCAAGGGTTCCAGGGCCAGGCTAATCCGCCCTGGGTAAGTCGGGACCTAAGGCGAGGCCGACAGGCGTAGTCGATGGACAACGGGTTGATATTCCCGTACCGGCGAAGAACCGCCCATACCGAGCCCGGTGATGCTAAACGTCCGAAGTGCGGCACCGACTCCTTCGGGAGTCACCGCCGCATGGAGCACGTGACCCGAACCGGTAGTAGGTAAGCGTATTAACAGGAGTGACGCAGGAAGGTAGCCCGGCGTGGCGATGGTAGTCCACGTCCAAGGTCGTAGGGCGAGTGGTAGGCAAATCCGCCACTCATCAAGCCTGAGAGCCGATGGTGACAGCGTATGCTGGAAGAGGGTGATCCTATGCTGCCGAGAAAAGCTTCGACGCGAGGTTCTAGCCGCCCGTACCCTAAACCGACTCAGGTGGTCAGGTAGAGAATACCAAGGCGATCGAGATAATCGTGGTTAAGGAACTCGGCAAAATGCCCCCGTAACTTCGGGAGAAGGGGGGCCTGAAGCGTGTACCGGCTTGCCCGGGAAGCGTGGAGGGCCGCAGAGACCAGGGAGAAGCGACTGTTTACTAAAAACACAGGTCCGTGCGAAGTCGCAAGACGATGTATACGGACTGACGCCTGCCCGGTGCTGGAAGGTTAAGAGGACGGGTCAGCCGCAAGGCGAAGCTCAGAATTTAAGCCCCAGTAAACGGCGGTGGTAACTATAACCATCCTAAGGTAGCGAAATTCCTTGTCGGGTAAGTTCCGACCTGCACGAATGGCGTAACGACTTCTCCGCTGTCTCAACCGCGAACTCGGCGAAATTGCACTACGAGTAAAGATGCTCGTTACGCGCAGCAGGACGGAAAGACCCCGGGACCTTTACTATAGCTTGGTATTGGTGTTCGGTGCGGCTTGTGTAGGATAGGTGGGAGACTGTGAAGCCGGCACGCCAGTGTCGGTGGAGTCAACGTTGAAATACCACTCTGGTCGCTCTGGACATCTAACCTCGGTCCGTGATCCGGATCAGGGACAGTGCCTGGTGGGTAGTTTAACTGGGGCGGTTGCCTCCTAAAATGTAACGGAGGCGCTCAAAGGTTCCCTCAGCCTGGTTGGCAATCAGGTGGCGAGTGCAAGTGCACAAGGGAGCTTGACTGTGAGACTGACAGGTCGAGCAGGGACGAAAGTCGGAACTAGTGATCCGGCGGTGGCTTGTGGAAGCGCCGTCGCTCAACGGATAAAAGGTACCCCGGGGATAACAGGCTGATCTTGCCCAAGAGTCCATATCGACGGCATGGTTTGGCACCTCGATGTCGGCTCGTCGCATCCTGGGGCTGGAGTAGGTCCCAAGGGTTGGGCTGTTCGCCCATTAAAGCGGTACGCGAGCTGGGTTTAGAACGTCGTGAGACAGTTCGGTCCCTATCCGCTGCGCGCGCAGGAAACTTGAGAAGGGCTGTCCCTAGTACGAGAGGACCGGGACGGACGAACCTCTGGTGTGCCAGTTGTTCCGCCAGGAGCACGGCTGGTTGGCTACGTTCGGAAGGGATAACCGCTGAAAGCATCTAAGCGGGAAGCCTGCTTCAAGATGAGGTTTCCACGGGGCTTGCCCCGAGAGGCTCCCGGCTAGACCACCGGGTAGATAGGCCGGATGTGGAAGGCAGGACTAACGACTGCCGCAGCTGACCGGTACTAATAAGCCGACAACTTCACCACTCATACTTTGTGCTACGCGTCCACTGTGCGGTTCCCGAACCACGAACACGCACCCCTTGCAGTTCAGGGGTGTCCCGTGTTTGACTGTTCGACAGAGTTACGGCGGTCATAGCGAAGGGGAAACGCCCGGTCCCATTCCGAACCCGGAAGCTAAGCCCTTCAGCGCCGATGGTACTGCACTCGCCAGGGTGTGGGAGAGTAGGACGCCGCCGGACATCA
>NZ_JAHVCI010000116.1:0-3714 GCF_019265565.1 Cellulomonas sp. PS-H5 | reverse complement strand
CCCGCGCCGGGCGTGGTGTCGGTCGGATCAGCCGATGGCGAGGGCGCCGTAGCGGAACTTGAACGAGGCGTCGAGGGTGTCCTCGGCGCCGGTCACGTCCGCCCCGACGACGGCCACCTGGGCGCCCTGGAGGTACGGCACCGTGGACAGGTCCGCGGCGACCGCGTCCTGGATCTGCTCGATGAGCGCGGAGCGCTCGCCGGCGTCGGTGGTGACGGCCTGCTGCAGGATCAGGTCGTTCACCTCCTGGTTGTCGTAGTGGTTGCCCAGGAAGTTGTCCGTCAGGAAGAACGGCGTCAGGTAGTTGTCCGCGTCCGAGTAGTCCGGGAACCAGCCGAGCTGGTAGGCCGGGTACACGTCGGAGGTGCGGTCCTTGGCGTACTGCACCCACTCGGTGGTCTGCAGGTCGACCGTGAACAGGCCGGTGGACTCGAGCTGGTCCTTGATCAGCGCGTACTCCTCGCCGGAGGACGGGCCGTAGTGGTCGTTGCTGTACTGCAGCGACAGCTGGACCGGGGTCTCGACGCCCGCGGCCTCGAGGCGCTCGGCCGCCTTGTCGGCGTCCGCGCCGCCCTCGCCGTCGCCGTACAGCGGCTTGAGCGACTCGGTGGCGCCGGTCAGGCCCTCCGGGACGTACGAGTACAGCGGCGTGTAGGTGCCCTTGTAGACCTGGTCCGCGATCTCCTCGCGGTCGATCAGGTCGGCCACGGCCTGGCGGACGGCGAGCGCCTTGGCCTCGTCGGCCTCCGGCGTCGTCGCGCCGTACGGCTGCGTGTTGAAGTTGAACGTGATGTAGCGGATCTCGCCGCCGGGGCCGTCGACGACCTTGACGTTGTCGTCGCCCCGCAGGTCCTCGATGTCGGTCGCGGACAGGCTGCGGAACGCCACGTCGACGTCGCCCTGCTGGACGGCCAGCTTCAGGTTGGACGCCTCGGCGTAGTACGTGACGGAGACCTCCTGGGTCTTCGCCTCGCCGAGCAGGCCCTGGTACTCCGGGTTCGCCTCGTACGACACGAGGTCGTTCTGGCTGTAGCCGGTGATCGTGTACGGGCCGGCGAACGCCTGGCCGTCGACGATGTCGGCGTCCGGGGTCAGCGCGTCGGCGGCGAAGACCTCCTCGTCGACGATCGGGCCGGCGGGGCTCGACAGGATCTGCGGGAACACCTGGTCGTCGGGGGACTTCAGGGTGAAGACGACGGTGGTGTCGTCCGGCGCCGCGACGCTGTCCAGGTTGTAGAGCAGCGAGCCCGGGCCGTTGCCGTCGTCCGCGCCCGACTCGAAGATCGCGAGCTGGCGGTCGAACGTGAACTTCACGTCGGAGGACGTGAGGTCGTTCCCGTTCGCGAACGTCAGGCCCGGCTTCAGGGTGACCGTGTACTCGGTCGGCGAGGTGAACTCGGCCGACTCGGCGATGTCCGGCTCGACGTCCGGGCTGCCGTACGGCGTGTTCATGAGGAACGGGTACACCTGGTTCATCACGGCGAACGAGCCGTTGTCGTAGGAGCCCGCGGGGTCGATCGTCGTGATCTTGTCGGTCGTGCCGATCAGCAGCGAGCCGCCGCCGGAGCCGCCGCCGTCCGACGTGTCGCCGCCGCCGCCGGAGCCGCCGCCGCACGCGGCGAGGACGAGGGCGGTGGCGGCCAGGCCGGCCGCGGAGACGATGCCGCGCCGGCGGCCGAGGGGAACCGCAGTCATGCGTGTACCTCTTCCCTGTGAAGGAGGTCCAGCCGGGGCGCGGCCGCCCGGGGTGACCCGGCGGCGCGTCCCCGGCCGCGTGGGGGATGGTCGCGTGACCACGGGCGCGCTCGCGCGCCCGTGACGTGGGTCATAGGAGTAGCACAGGATCTGAGATTTTCGAACATTCCCGTGTTACGCGCACATTTCGGGCTCGAAAAGATGCAGGTCAGAGCGTCGCGGTGCGATTGTTACCGGTGCGTAGGAACGATTCTCAGCCGATAAAGCCGACCGGCTGGTAGGCCATGGGTCCGGCGGCGGAGACGCCGAAGGCCAGCCAGGCGGTGCGGGACGCGCTGACCGCCCCGACGCGCAGGGCCGTCACGCCGAGCTCGCCGGCGTCGAACGCCACCCCGGGCGTGCGGGCGCCGGCCTGGTCCGGCTGGACGTTGACCTGCGCCGACAGCACGGACGGGAGGTTCGTCAGCGCCGGCTGCAGCGTGCCGGTCGCGGTCCCGACCGCGGCGGTGAACGTGCCGAACGGCGGCGTCGGCGTCACGGTGGCGGTGCCGTAGACCGTGCTCGTCAGGGCGGTGGCCACCGCCGACCGCAGCTGGGCGGTACCGGTCGCGGAGGTGAGCGCGTTCCGGACCGAGGTGCACGAGGCGGCGGTCAGCAGGCCGCAGGAGTTGTTGACGCCGACGACCACGGCGACGGTGCCCTGCTGGTCGCGGAGCTGGTTGAGGGTCCCGGTGAACGTCACCGAGGAGGGCTCGGCGGCGAGGCCGAGCAGCGTGATCGGCGTGGACACGGTCAGGGTCGCCGTGCTGCTCGCGAGCGCGGTCGACACCGCGCTCAGCACGGACGTCCGGTAGGCGGGCAGGAGGGTCCCGACCGCCGACGACGCGGCGCTCATCACCGCGGCGGTGAGCACCTCGGAGTTCGCCGGCCGGCCGTTGACGCCCTGGGTGGTGCTCGTGAGCGCGGCCAGGTCGACGGTCATCCGCCCGGTGGAGAGGTCGAGGCGCACCGGGCCGCCGGCGCCGAGGGTCTGCCCGGTGAGCGCCGCGACGGCCGAGGGGACGTTCACCGGCACGCTGAGCTTCAGGGTGCCGGTGGAGGTGCCCGGCGTCAGGAGGTTCAGCAGCTCCTGGTTGCTGCGGTAGACGGCGTTGACGGTGGTCGCGGCGGTGGCGGCGACCGAACCCGTCCCGGTGCCGGTGATCGCGGCCTGCGCGGCGGTGGCGGCGGCGGTCGCGCTCGTCGAGGCGGCGCGCAGGGCCGTGCTGTCGGCCTCGAGGCGGAGCGCGGAGACGCCGTAGGCGCGGGTGGTCGACGGCCGGGAGATGCAGGCGTCGCGGACGGTGGTCGACGCGACGGTCCCCGGCACGAGGCGGAGGCCGGTGAGGTCGGCCGCGGGCGCGGCGCCGATCCCGGTGCTCAGCGCGCCCGCGGTGACGAGCGCGCGCACGTCGACGGTCGCGAGGTCGGGCAGGCCGGACCCGGCCGCCTGCGTGGCCGCGTTCAGCACCCCGGCCGTCGAGACGGCGCCGGAGCCTCCGACGGCGGCACCCGTGCTCGCCGCGCGGCCGTACTGCTGGTTCTGCGCGGACGTGACGGTGCCGAAGGTGACGGCGTTCCCGAGGGTCGTCGACGTCGACTGCAGTGCGGCGGCCGCCACCGGCGCCACGTAGGCGTCGGAGCCGAGCGGGGTCGCCCCGGCCGGGGTCGCGGTGGACGCCGAGCCGGTCTGGGTGACGCGGAGCGGTGCGACCGCCGCGATGCCGGTGGTGCTGCCGGTGCCCACCGCGCCCGCGACGAGCCCGCCGCGGGCCGTGGTCCGGTAGAGCCCGGTGTCGCACCAGCTCGCGCGGGTACCGAGGCTCCCGGAGACGTGCTCGCGGTCCACCCAGGCGGCGTCGGTCAGCCCGACGTGGGTCGCGCCGGCGTGCACCCCGAGCGCGGCGGCGACGCCCGCGGCGACGGCGGCGGCGAGCACCCGGCCGGGGGTGCGGACGGCGCGGCGGGCGGGCGCGGCGG
>NZ_JAHVCI010000115.1:0-3763 GCF_019265565.1 Cellulomonas sp. PS-H5 | reverse complement strand
GGCCCGGCGCGCCCGTCGACCCCGGCGCGCCGGGCCGCGCGGGCGCCGCGACGCGCAGGGCCGCGTCGGGGTAGGATGTATCTCGACATCAAGATACTTCGGCGGACGAGCCCGGGCACCAGGCCCCGGGGCGCCCGTCTCCCAGCGGCCGTCCCCCAGCGGCCGGACTCGCCAACGAAGGAGCCAGAAGTGAGCAGCGTCGACAGCTTCGGGTCGAAGGCCCGGCTGCAGGTCGGGGACGACACCTACGAGATCTTCCGGCTGGACGCGGTCCCCGGGACGGAGAAGCTGCCGTACAGCCTCAAGGTGCTCGCCGAGAACCTGCTGCGGACCGAGGACGGCGCGAACATCACCGCCGACCACGTCCGCGCTCTCGCCGGGTGGGACCCGTCCGCCGAGCCGGACACCGAGATCCAGTTCACGCCCGCCCGCGTGATCATGCAGGACTTCACCGGCGTGCCCTGCGTCGTCGACCTCGCCACCATGCGCGAGGCCATGGCCGACCTGGGCGGCGACCCGACCCGGATCAACCCGCTCGCGCCCGCCGAGCTGGTCATCGACCACTCCGTGCAGATCGACGTGTTCGGGCGCGAGGACGCGTTCCGCCGCAACGTCGAGATCGAGTACCAGCGCAACCACGAGCGCTACCAGTTCCTGCGCTGGGGCCAGACCGCGTTCGACGACTTCAAGGTCGTCCCGCCGGGCACCGGCATCGTGCACCAGGTCAACATCGAGTACCTGGCGCGCGGCATCATGACGCGTGAGGTCGACGGGGCGCTGCGCGCCTACCCGGACACCTGCGTCGGCACCGACTCGCACACCACGATGGTCAACGGCCTGGGCGTGCTCGGCTGGGGCGTCGGCGGCATCGAGGCCGAGGCGGCCATGCTCGGCCAGCCCGTCTCGATGCTCATCCCGCGCGTCGTCGGCTTCAAGCTCACCGGCTCGATCCCGTCCGGCGTGACCGCGACCGACGTGGTGCTCACCATCACGCAGCAGCTGCGCCAGCACGGCGTCGTCGGCAAGTTCGTCGAGTTCTACGGCGAGGGCGTCGCCCAGGTGCCGCTCGCGAACCGCGCCACCATCGGCAACATGTCGCCGGAGTTCGGCTCCACCTGCGCGATCTTCCCGATCGACGACGTCACGCTCGACTACCTCCGCCTGACCGGCCGCTCCGAGCAGCAGCTCGCGCTCGTCGAGGCGTACGCGAAGGAGCAGGGACTCTGGCACGACCCGTCGCGCGAGCCGGCGTACTCGGAGTACCTCGAGCTCGACCTCGGCACCGTCGTCCCGTCGATCGCCGGCCCGAAGCGCCCGCAGGACCGCATCGAGCTGTCCGAGGCCAAGGAGTCGTTCGCGACGTCGATCCTCGACTACGTGTCCGACGCCGAGAAGGCGCCGTTCACCGGGCTGGACGAGTCCGTGGACGAGACGTTCCCCGCCTCCGACCCGATCGCGGCGGGGGAGCACACCGACTCCTCGGACGCGCCGGCCCACGTCGCCGCGGGCGACTCGGCCCGCCGTCCGCACCGGCGCGTGCCGGTGACGCTGGCGGACGGCACCACGACCGAGCTCGACCACGGCGCCGTGGTGATCGCGTCGATCACCTCGTGCACCAACACGTCGAACCCGTCGGTCATGCTCGCCGCGGCGCTGCTCGCGCGGAAGGCCGTCGAGCGCGGCCTCACCTCGCAGCCGTGGGTCAAGACGTCGATGGCCCCGGGCTCCCAGGTCGTGACGAACTACTACGAGAAGGCCGGCCTCTGGCCCTACCTCGAGAAGCTCGGCTTCCACCTGGTCGGGTACGGATGCGCCACCTGCATCGGCAACTCGGGCCCGCTGCCCGAAGAGGTCTCGGCCGTCGTCAACGAGCACGACCTGTCCGTGGTGTCGGTGCTCTCCGGCAACCGGAACTTCGAGGGCCGCATCAACCCCGACGTGAAGATGAACTACCTGGCGTCCCCGCCGCTGGTCATCGCCTACGCGCTCGCCGGGACGATGGACTTCGACTTCGACAACCAGCCGCTCGGCACCGACACCGACGGGAAGCCGGTGTTCCTCGCGGACATCTGGCCCACCCCGGAGGAGGTCCAGGCGACCATCGACGCGAGCATCGACCGCTCGATGTTCGAGTCCGACTACGCCGACGTCTTCGCGGGCGACGAGCGCTGGCGCGCCCTGGACACCCCGGAGGGCGACACGTTCGCCTGGGACGGCGGGTCCACCTACGTGCGCAAGCCCCCGTACTTCGACGGCATGGCCGCGGAGCCGGCGCCCGTCGTCGACGTCACCGGGGCGCGGGTCCTCGCCAAGCTCGGCGACTCGGTCACCACCGACCACATCAGCCCCGCGGGGTCGATCAAGGCGGACAGCCCGGCCGGGCAGTACCTCGCCGAGCACGGCGTCGAGCGCCGGGACTTCAACTCCTACGGGTCCCGCCGCGGCAACCACGAGGTGATGATCCGCGGCACGTTCGCCAACATCCGGCTCCGGAACCAGCTGGTGCCGGGCGTCGAGGGCGGCTACACGGTGAACCACCTGTCCGGCGAGCAGACGTCGATCT
The DNA here is from genome assembly GCF_019265565.1 of Cellulomonas sp. PS-H5. Lineage (NCBI taxonomy): Bacteria > Bacillati > Actinomycetota > Actinomycetes > Micrococcales > Cellulomonadaceae > Cellulomonas > Cellulomonas sp. PS-H5. The sequence goes on along the minus strand of NZ_JAHVCI010000115.1, from coordinate 1,200 downwards.
ACGACGCCGCGCAGGCGTACGCCGAGGCCGGCGTGCCGCTCGTCATCCTGGGCGGCAAGGAGTACGGCTCCGGCTCGTCACGCGACTGGGCGGCCAAGGGCACGGCGCTCCTGGGCGTCAAGGCCGTCATCACCGAGTCGTTCGAGCGGATCCACCGGTCGAACCTCATCGGCATGGGCGTCCTCCCGCTGCAGTTCCCGGCGGGGGAGTCGGCCGACTCGCTCGGCCTGGACGGCACCGAGACGTTCGACATCGCCGGCGTGGCGGCGCTGAACGAGGGCACGACGCCCCGGACCGTGCGCGTCACGGCCACCAAGGGCGACGGTTCGGTCGTGGAGTTCGACGCGGTCGTGCGTATCGACACCCCCGGTGAGGCGGACTACTACCGGAACGGCGGCATCCTGCAGTACGTGCTCCGGTCGCTCGTCGCGGCCTGACGCACCGCGCGTCGACGACGCCCCCGTCGCCTGTTCGCGCAGGTGACGGGGGCGTCGTGCTGCCCGGGGCGGGGGCGTCGGGCCCGGAGTTGACGGCGGAGGGCTCCGCGCGTAATGTTCTCCGAGCTGCCCGGACGGGAGGCACGGACTTCGAGGCTCGACCCGAAGGCCGGTCCCGCAGGCAGCCACCCCCCGGTACGTGCTCCAGGCGCCTCGTTGCGTCCGGTTCGTCGTGCCGGACCGGGCCTCCCGTGGCGCAATGTCGTGTGAATCACGCACAAGGCACTCCGGAAAGCCTGGTAGTGTTCTCCAGGTCGAAAGCGGTGAAGAGATTCACCGAAAACGACCGCCAGAACATCTGGTAGAGTTTCGGAACGTCGGATCCGCTCGGAAGGGCGGATCGGACAGGAAAGAAGCTCTGGTAGAGTTTAGGAACGCGAAGGAACGCCGGAAGGCGCGAAAAAGCGGGCCAGGAACTCTGGTAGATTGGAACCGAGCCTCCGGCCGGACGCCCTTCACGAGGGTGGACGGGGGATGCGCGTCTGTTCTTTGAGAACTCAACAGTGTGCCTAGTAGTTGATGCCAAGATGGTTCATCGGCTCGGGTGGCCGCCCTCAGTCTGGGGGTGGTTGTTCGGTGTCGGTGGGTCTTGGTTGATACGGAAGTCGTTCCCGACCCCGTCGGGTGGCTTCTTTAGCAGCCGAATTGACTGATCCTCGCTCGCCAGCGGGTGGGGGTCGTTTCGTGTGTCGGTGGATCGCCG
>NZ_JAHVCI010000114.1:0-3931 GCF_019265565.1 Cellulomonas sp. PS-H5 | reverse complement strand
CGGGCGGGGGAGCGCGGGCGCGGGCGAGGGCCGGACCGGCGGGGCGACGGCGGGCGGCGCCGGCGCGGCGCGGCGTGGGAGGGTGGCGCGCGTGCGGGACGGCGGCGCGGGACCAGCGGTCGTGCTCGACCTGCCCGGCGGCGGGTGCTGGCGGGTCGAGAACAGCCCCGCGCGCCGGGTGCCGAGCCACGGGACGGACCTGCTCGCGCTGCGGTACGCGATCGACCTGGTCGGCACGGACGCCGACGGGCGGTCGGCGCAGGTCGTGGACTGGCGCACCGTGCTGGCCGTCGAGCCGCCGGAGCGGTTCGTCGGGTTCGGTCGGCCGGTGCTGGCCCCGGTCGCCGGGACGGTCGTCGCGGCGCACGACGGCGAGCCCGACCACGGCGGCCGTCGCTCGCCGCTGACCCTGCTTCCGTACGCGCTCGGGCAGGCGGGGCGGCTGCGGCGCGGGATCGCGGCGGTGGCCGGGAACCACGTCGTGGTGGCGCGGGCCGACGGCGGGTGCGTGGCGGTGGCGCACCTGCGCGCGGGGTCGGTGCGGGTGCGGGTCGGGCAGGCCGTCGCGGCGGGGGAGCCGGTCGGCGAGTGCGGCTGCTCGGGGAACGCGACCGAGCCGCACGTGCACCTGCAGGCGATGGACGGCCCCGACCCGGCGCGCGCCCGCGGCCTGCCGCTCGCTCTGGGGGCGTACGAGGAGCGGTCTGCGGACGGCACGTGGCTGCCGCGCGCCCGTGCGGTCCCCCCGGAGGGCGCGGTCGTCCGGCGCGCCCAGATCGGTGGTTCTGCTCGAGATCGGTGGTTCTAGGCACCGATCTCGAGCAGAACCACCGACCTCGACGAGGGTCGCCGCGTCAGACGTCCCGCGACGCGCCCTGGGCCTCGGCAGCCGGCGCCTCGTCCTCCGGCAGCGGCTCCGGGGCGTCGTCGGTGTGCGCGACGTGCCGCAGCTGGCCCCAGATCAGCACCACGAACAGCGCCGACCCCGCGAACGCGAACCAGAACGGCGCGGTCACGCCCCAGTGCTCCGCGAGCACGCCGCCGACGGCCGACCCGACGACGAGCCCGCCGAACACGCCGACGGTGTACACGCTGCCCACCCGGCCCTGCAGCGCCCGCGGCACGGCACGCTGCCGGACGCTCACCGACGTCGTGCCCCAGACGAGCTCGTGCACGCCGAACAGGAAGAAGATCCCGATCGCCACCCAGGCCTGCCGGGTCAGCGCCAGACCGAGGTGGGTCAGCGTCTCGACGATCAGCCCGATGCGCATGAGGTTGCCGAGGCTGACCCGGCGGGTGATCCAGCCGTAGATCACCCCGCCGACCAGCCCGCCGACCGCGCTGACGGTGGTCAGCAGGCCGAACCCGATCTCGCCGAGCCCGAGCCGCCGCGTGGCGTAGAGGACGAGCACCGACCACGCCGCCCCGAACGTGATGTTGAAGATGAAGATGGTGAGCACCAGCGTCCGGACCGCGGGGTGCCGGACCGTCCACCGGAAGCCCTCGGCGATGTCCCGCCCGAGGTGGCTGCGCCGCTCCGGGTCGCGCGGGACCGCGGGCAGGACGATCCGTGCGACGAGCAGGGCCGCCGCCGCCACGAGGAGCGCCTGCCCGGCGAACGGCCAGACCGCCCCGGCCGCGAACAGGGCGGCGCCGAGCGGCGGGCCCGCGAGCTTGTTGACCGTGATGAAGCCGGTCTGCAGCCGGGAGTTGGCGAGCGCGAGGTCGTCGCGGCGCACGAGCATGGGCAGGAAGGTCTGCGCCGCGTTGTCGGCGAACACCTCGGCGGTGCCGAGCGCGAAGAGCACGGCCAGGACCAGGACGATGGAGGCGTGTCCGGTGCCGATGGTCGCGGTCAGCACCCCGAGCACGAGCACCCGCACCCAGTTGACGACGAGGACGATCCGGCGGCGGTCCCACCGGTCGGCCAGCGCCCCGGCGAGGAGCCCGAACAGCAGCGGGGGCAGCCACTGGACGGTCGCCCCGAGCGCCACCAGGCGCGCGTCGTCGGTGAGCGACGCGACGAGCAGCGGGCCCGCCGCCATGGCGATGCCGTCGCCGAGGTTGCTGGTCCAGGACGACGCGATGAGCCACCGGAACGGGGTGCCGAGCCGGGCGGGCAGGACGGTCTCGACGAGTCGGCTCACAAGGGCGAGATGCTAGCCCGCGCCCGGCCCCGCGCCGACCGCATTCCGTGCCGCCTCAGCCCTCGAGCGCCTCGAGGATCGTCGCGGCGACCCGGGCGTCCGACAGGTAGCCCGAGATGCCGTGCTGGTTCGACGTCGGGTTGTCGACCTTGCCGTAGTCGTCGATGCCGTCGACGGGGAACCAGGGCGCCGTGAGCGGGTGCAGGGCGACGAGGTCGTCGGGGTCGTAGGCGTTGAACCAGGCCCGGACGGGCGCGGGCCAGGACACGGGCCGCAGCGTGCGGCTGATGTTCGTCACGCCGAGCGGGGAGCCGACGGTCACGAGCAGCGGGACGTCCCAGCCGCGGGTGGCCGCCTCCCGGCGCAGCAGGTTGTACGCGACGACGGTGCCCAGCGAGTGCGACACGACGACCGCCCCGTCGGTGCCGTCGAGCGCCTGGCGCACCCCGTCCTCGATGGTGTCCCGGACCCGCACGTTGTGCAGGTACTGGTAGACGTCCCGGGTGGCCAGCGCGATCGACCACGCGCTGACGTTGGGCAGCCGGTCGAGCGCGGTCAGCGTCGCCCGGACCCACCGCCAGTTCATCGGGCCGCGCTCGACCGGGCCGTCGGCGCCCGCCTCCCGTGCGGCGTCCTCGGCGACGCCGGCCTGCTCCGCGATCTCCAGCAGCGCCTCGCGGACGAACAGCGTCTCGGCGTCCGGCCCGGCGTCGGCACCGCGGACGACGACCTCCGCGGCGTGCTCGGCGTCCCCGGAGACCAGGTCGAACAGCGTCTGCCCGTAGTACGGCAACCGGACCCGCTCGTCGGGCAGGTCGAGCGGGCGGCCGGCGTGGTGCGCGCCCTCGTCGAGCGCGGCGAGCCACTCCCGCTTCACCGCCAGCGGGTCCTTGTGCTCCTGGGCCCGGCCGTGCACCAGCACGAGCGTCCTCATGGCTCCTCCTCGGGTCGGGACGGCACGGCCGCCGCGGTGGCGACCTCCGCGACGCGCGCGGCGTTCTCGGCGGCGAACAGGGTCCAGTGCGACGGCAGCCGCGCCGGGAACGACAGGGCGTGGTCCCGCACGGCAGGCGGCGCCGCGGCGAGCAGCGGCCAGCCACGGGACAGCAGCGGGACCGGGGTCAGCAGGTCGGACCAGTCCACGGGCTCGTCGTCGTGGCCCGGGTCGGGGCCGGAGGCCAGCAGCACGACGTCGAACAGCCGCGCGCCGGGGGAACCGGGGGCTGCCAGGCCAGCGATCGCCGCACGCCGGCCGCGGTCGTGCAGCTCCCACGCACGGTAGAGCGCGGCGAGCGGGTCGGTGTCGACCGCGACCGCGGGGCGCTCGGCCCGGTCCCGCACGCGGTCGTGCCCGGCCCGGCCGGGCGCCGGATCGGAGCCGACGTCCTCGTCGTCCTCGTCGTCCGGGCGCAGCCCGAACCGGGACCACGCGGCGGCCAGCGCCCGACGGGCGACCGCCCCGTCCACCCCGGGCGGGGGCGGGCCGCCGTCGGCACCGGGCGCACGCGGCAGCGCGCAGTCGACGAGGCAGCCGCGCTCGACGGTGGCCAGCGTGACCCGGCCCGGCAGGGTGGGCAGCACGGCGCAGCCGCCCGAGGCGAACGTCACGACGACCGCCGTGGCGGACACGGGGACGACGTCGAGGGCGCGGTCGCCCTGGACGACGACGAGGGGCCCGCCCGGGCGCGGCGCGGGCGGCAGCGGAGCGACCTCGAGGTCCGGGGCGCGCGCCGGGGCGGGGACGGCGGCCGGGGGTGCGGCGGCCGGCGGCCCGGGCGGGGCGG
>NZ_JAHVCI010000113.1:0-4095 GCF_019265565.1 Cellulomonas sp. PS-H5 | reverse complement strand
GGTCCGGCGCGCGGTCCGGCGCGCCCGGCCCGGTCGCGGGCGCCCCCACGGCGGCGGCGCGCACCTCCGCCAGGGCCGCCACCGCGGCCGCGAGCGGCGCGTCGATCCCGAGCTCGCGACGCGCGGCCACCGCGATCTCGATGTCCAGCACCGCGGCGTCGGTGTTGCCGAGCGCCGCGTGCGCGCGGCCGCGGGCCAGGTGCGCCGTCGCCACGATCCGCGGCACCCCGAGCGGCGCCGCGAGGCGCAGCGCCTCGGACGCGACGGAGCGCGCCTCGTCCCACCGCTCCGCCTCGACGAGGATCGAGGCGAGGTAGACGTGCGCGTTGGCCTCCGTGAACGGCGCGACCTGCGCCCGCGGGCGGGTGCGCGGGTCGGCGACCCGGGTGATCGTCGCGCGCACGGTCGCCGCGGCCTCGTCGAGGCGACCCAGCCGCTGGCGGGCCTTCGCGAGCGACAGCATCGCCTGCGGCGCGCCCTCGTGGTCGCCCGCCGCCAGCATGCAGTCCACTGCCGCCGCCGCGTCGCGCTCGGCGTGCGCGAGGTCGCCCGACTGCGACGCGATCCAGGACCGGTAGCTGAGCGCCCAGCCCTCCTGGGTGGTGTCCCCGCACCGCCGGGCCGCGGCCAGCGCGCGGTCCGCGGCCGCGCGCGCCCGCACGAGGTCGCCGCGGCAGATCGACTGCGCCCAGGCGCGGTAGCCCTCGTGCACCGCGATCAGCCGGTCGTCGCCCAGCGCGGTCGCCGCGTCGGCCGACAGGTCGAACACCTCGGCCCAGCGGTCCCACGTCGCCCAGAGGTCGGAGAACCAGTGCAGCGCGTCCGCCACCTCCGCGACGCGCGCGTGCGAGCCGGCGGCCGCCGCCCGGCGGAGCGCGGGCAGCCAGCTCGCCGACTCGGCGCGCAGCCAGGCCTGCGCCGCCTCCTGGTCGGGGAGGTCGACGTCCCGCTCCCCGGGCGCGGCGGACCGCTCGTGGGCGTGGTCCGGCTCGAACCGGTACCCGGCGCGCACGGTCGTCCGGAGCAGCCAGTCGTCGGCCGCGGCGCGCACCGCGTCGTGCGCGGCGGCGTCCTCCTGGTGCTCCAGCTCGGACCGGGCGTAGAGCCGCAGCAGGTCGTGCAGCCCGTAGCGGTCGCCGGGCAGGTGCTGCACCAGGCTGAGGTCCACGAGCTCGTCGAGCAGGTCCTCGGTCCGCCAGACGGACTCGCCGACCAGCGCGGCCGCGAGCCCGGCACCGGTGGTGGGCGCGTCCACGAGGGCCAGCCGCCGGAACAGCCGCTGCGCGCCCGGGCCGAGCTGCTCGTACGACGAGGTGAAGGCCGCGCGCACCCGCAGGTCGCCCGCGGCGAGGGCGTCGAGGCGCCGCTCGTCGGCGGCCATCCGGCGCACCAGCCCGTCGATCGACCAGCCGGCCCGGGCCGCGAGCCGGTTGCCGGCGATCCGGAGCGCCAGCGGGACGTCGTCGCAGAGCCGGGCGAGCCGGGCGAGGTCCTCGGCGGACCCGCGCCCGGGGAGGATCGCGTCCAGCAGGCCGACCGAGTCGCCGGGCGCGAGCCGGCCGAGCACCGCGCGGTGCTGCACGCCGTCGAGCCCCGCGAGCGCGCGCCGGCTGGTGACCAGGACGGCGGACGGCCCGTCGGCCGGGACGAGCGGCCGGACCTGCTCCTCGGACGCCGCGTTGTCCAGGACCAGCAGCACGCGCCGGTCGGTGAGCAGGCCGCGGACGTGCGCGCTCGCCGCGTCGGGGTCGGGCGGGACGGTCCCCGACGCGAGCGCCTCCGCGACCCGCCGCACGGCGGCGTCCGGCGTCACGGGCTCGTGGTCGACGCCGCGCAGGTCCAGGAAGAGGCGCTCCGGGAAGTCGTCCCGCAGGTCGCGCGCCACCTGCGCCGCGAGGGTCGTCTTGCCGAAGCCGGGCGGCCCGGTCACGACGGCGACCGGGGCGGGGGCGTCCGGGCCGCCGCCTCGCAGCACCTGGCCCAGCCCCGCCCGCTCCTGGGCGCGACCGGTGAAGTCCGGCACCCGGCGCGGGAGCGGCAGGGCGTGCGGGACGGGTGCCGCGGGGCGACGGCGGCCGTCCCGGGCGAGCCGGAGCAGCGCCGCACGGTCGTCCGGGCGCAGCCGCAGGGCGTCCGCGAGCGCCTCGACCGTCCGGTGCTGCGGACCCCGGCTGACGCCGCGCTCGATGTCGCCGATGCCCCGGTCGCTCACCCCCGAGGCGGCGGCCAGGTCCTCGATCGTCAGGTCCGCGTCCTGCCGGTGCCGGCGCAGGAGCGCTCCCAGGTCGTCGTCCACCCTCGCCCGCCTCTGCCCCCGGCCGGCGAGCTCCCCCGAGTTCTGCCGGACTTCTTCCTGGTCCGCGCGCGGCGCTGCGCGGTCCAATCGTGACCGGGGACGGACGCCCCGGGCAAGTGCCCCGCGGCAGGTCGGTCCGGACCCCGACCGAGGAGGAACCATGCCCTACGTCAGCACGCCCGACGGCGCCGAGATCTTCTACCAGGACTACGGCCAGGGGAAGCCCGTCCTGCTGAGCCACGGCTGGCCGCTGAGCTCCGAGGCCTGGGCCTACGAGCTCAAGGTCCTGCACGACGCCGGCTATCGCGCGATCGCGCACGACCGTCGCGGCCACGGCCGCTCGTCCCGCACCAGCGGCGGCAACGACATGGACACGTACGCCCGCGACCTCGCGTCGCTCGTCGAGCAGCTCGACCTGACGGACCTGACCGTCATCGGCCACTCCACCGGCGGCGGCGAGGTCGTCCGGTACGCCGCGCAGCACGGCAAGGGCCGGGTGACCAAGGTCGTCACCGCGGGCGCCGTCCCGCCGGTGATGCTGAAGTCCGAGACCAACCCCGAGGGCACCCCGATCGAGGCGTTCGACGGCATCCGCGAGGGCGTCCTGCGCGACCGCTCGCAGTTCTACCAGGACCTCTCCGAGGCGTTCTACGGCGCCAACCGCGAGGGCTCGACGATCAGCCAGGGCCTGCGCGACGACTTCTGGCGGCAGAGCATGCTCGCCGAGCTGCAGGCCGCCTACGACTGCGTGCAGGTCTTCTCCGAGACCGACTTCACCGAGGACCTCAAGGCCCTGGACGTCCCGATCCTCATCGCGCACGGCGACGACGACCAGATCGTCCCGATCGCCGCGGCGGCGTACAAGTCGATCGACCTCGTCAAGCTCGGCACGCTCAAGGTCTACCCGGGCGCCCCGCACGGCATCTCGGGCGCGTACCAGGAGGCCCTGATCAAGGACATCCTCGCGTTCATCGCCGACTGACCCGCCGGCCCCGCGGGCGTCGCCCGGTCTGTGCACCCGCTGTGCGCCGATCGGGCGACGCCCGTCAAGGCGCCGTCACGGCCCGCCGATGGGTGAGGCATGACGACCCGCCCGATCCGCGCGCTCGCCGTCGCCCTGCTCGCGGTCGCGACCCTGTCCGGCTGCTTCCGGTTCGACATGCGGGTGCAGGTCGGCGAGGACGACACCGTCTCCGGCTCGTACGTCGTCGCGGTCGACCGGTCGGTGCTCGAGATGACCGGCCAGGACGTCGACGAGCTGCTCGGCACCGGGGCGGACGGCCCGAGCGGCCTGCTCGGCGAGGACGGCGGGGTCCAGGTCCGCGAGGAGCCCTACGAGGACGAAGACGCCGTCGGGCGCCAGTACGTGTTCGACGCCGTGCCGTTCGCGGTCTTCAACGGCGAGGGCATGACGCTCGCGCACGCCGACGGTCGCTACACGCTCGACGGCACGCTGCCCGCGTCGACCGGCGACACCGACCTGGGGATGTCCGTGCAGGCCGACATCCGGATCGCCTTCACGTTCCCCGGCGACGTCGAGGAGACCAACGGCCAGGTCGACCCGGACGACCCCCGCACCGTCTCGTGGACCGGCGACGGCACCCAGGACCTCGTGCTGCAGGCCGTCGCGTCGGAGGCCGGCGCCCCGTGGCTCGGGCTTGCGGTCGCGGGCGGCGCGGGGCTGCTGCTGGCCGGCGGCGTCGTGGCGCTCGTGGTGGTGCTGGTGCGCCGCCGGCGGCGCCGGGCCGCCGCCGCGCCCCCGGGCTGGTACCCGCCGGGCGGTGCGGGCGGGCCGGCGG
>NZ_JAHVCI010000112.1:0-4218 GCF_019265565.1 Cellulomonas sp. PS-H5 | reverse complement strand
GCGACCACCGCTGCGCCCGCCCGTGCCGCGCAGGCGCCCGCGCCCGCCGCCCCGGCGCCCGAGCGCCCCGCCCGGGCCGCCCGTCGCCGCCCCCGCGTCGGCCCGCTCCTGCTCGCGCTCCCCGTGCCCGCGCTCGTCCTGGTCCTGTGGACCGTCGGCGTGCAGCAGGCGTGGGAGCTGCCGTTCGGCATCAAGATGGGCTTCCTGCCCACCCCGCTGGAGGTCGGCCGCCGGCTGGTCGACCTGGCGGTGGGCGGCATCGTCGACGACGCGTTCAGCGGCACCCTGCTCGCCCACCTGTGGGCGTCGACGCAGCGCGTGCTCGCCGGCTTCGCCCTGGCGGTCGCCCTGGCGGTGCCGCTCGGCGTCGTCATGGGCCGGTTCTCGCTCGCGTTCCGGATGCTGGAGCCGACCGTCAACCTGGCCCGGCCGATCCCGGTCACCGCGTGGGCGCCGCTGACGCTGCTGATCATCGGCTACGGCGACGGCTCCGCGATCTTCCTGGTGTTCCTCGCGGCGTTCTTCCCGGTGCTGCTCAACACGATCGCCGGGGTGCGCCAGGTGCCGGTGCGGCTCCTGGAGGCGGCCGCGATGCTCGGCACCAAGAAGGCCCAGGTCCTCTACAAGGTGGTGCTGCCCGCCTCGATGCGGTCGATCGCCAGCGGGCTGCGCGTGGCCCTGGGCCTGGCGTGGGTGATCCTCGTGGTGGGCGAGACCGTCGGCATCAACACCGGGCTCGGCGCCATGATCACGCAGGCCCGGGACCAGTCGAAGACCGACCTGATCGTCGCCGGGATGGTCGTCATCGGCCTGTGCGGCTTCGTGGCCGACCGCCTGCTCACCGGCCTCCTCGCGCTCGCGACCCGCGGCCGCCCCACCCTGACCTGACGCGCCCCGTCCGACCCGGAAGGAGACGACCATGCCCCGCATCGGCACCGTCCGCCCCCGCCAGCCTGCCGACGTGCGCGTCGCCGGTCTCGGCAAGCAGTACCCCACCCGGTCCGGCGGCTCCGTGGCCGCGATGGCCGACGTCGACCTCGACGTCCCGGCCGGCGAGTTCGTCTGCGTGGTCGGCGCGTCCGGCTGCGGCAAGAGCACGCTGCTGCGGATCCTCGCCGGCTTCGAGGACGCGACCTCCGGCACCGTCGCGGTCGCCGGCGCCCCGGTCACCGGACCCGACCCCGAGCGCGGCGTCGTGTTCCAGGACTACGGGCTGTTCCCGTGGCTGTCCGTCCGGGAGAACATCGCCTACGGCCCGAAGCAGGCCCGGCTGCAGCGCTCCGTCGTCACCGAGCGCACCGACCGGTTCCTCGCCGCCGTCGGCCTGACCCGGTTCGCGGACAAGTACCCCAGCGAGCTGTCCGGCGGCATGCAGCAGCGCGTCGCCATCGCCCGGGTGCTCGCCAACGACCCGTCCCTGCTGCTGATGGACGAGCCGTTCGGCGCGCTCGACGCCCTCACCCGGTCGACGCTGCAGGGCGAGCTCTCCCGGATCCACCGGGAGACCGGCACGACCGTCCTGTTCGTCACGCACTCCATCGAGGAGGCCGTGTTCCTCGCGGACCGCGTCGTCGTGATGGCGGGCGGGGCGTCGCACGGGGTCCCGGGCCACGTGAAGGAGATCGTCCCGATCGACCTCGCGGGCGACCGGGACGTGACCTCCGCGGAGTTCAACGCCCTGAAGCGCCGGATCTCCGCCCTGGTGCACGAGGAGGTCGCGGCCCCGGCGGCGTGACCCGAGGAAAACGGCCGCGCGCGAGCCCGCCAGGTGGCTAGCGTCGGGCCATGACCGACGGAACCCCGGGGGCCGTCGCCCCCGACCCGGACCCCGCCCGCACCGACGCGTTCCTCGACGCGGTCGGCACGCTGATCGAGCGGGTCAACGACCGCGCGCAGCGAAGGCGGTCCGGCGACGCCACGCCGATCGCCGAGGTGCTGCGCGAGCACCTCGGCACCGACCCGCGCGGCCTCGCCGTGCTGACGGAGGAGGTCGGGGCGCTCCGCGCGGTCGACGCCGACGTCGCGCTCGAGGTCGTGGTCGGCGCGGCCGGCGGCGGGCGGCTCGTCGGGGTCGGCGGCGGCGAGCAGCGCCGGCACTCGTCGTTCTCCGAGATCGTCGAGCACTCCGGCGCGTGGGCGCAGTTCCCCGTCGGCGCCGTCGACTACGTCCGCGTGCCCGTCGGCCCCGATGCCGATCGCCGGGTCGTCGCGTTCGGCGTGCACCTGTTCCGGTTCGGGGGCGCGCCGGTCGCCCTGCTGCAGCGGGCGGCCGCGCCCCAGCAGGGACAGGAGGCGAAGCTCGAGGCGATGTCGCCCGACGAGGACGCGGCGGCGGCCGCGCTAGCCGCGGTCCGGGAGGCGATGCTGAGCCACTCCGTGCTGCGCGGCCAGGTGGTGAGCTTCACGCCCAGCCCGTACGGCCAGTCGGCGGGCGGGGTGACGTTCCTGCCGCGGGTGCGGGTCCCGGCCGAGGACGTCGTGCTGCCCGAGGGCACCCTGGAGCGGGTCGAGCGGCAGGTGCTCGGGGTCGCCCGGCACCGCGACCGGCTGCGCGCCGCAGGCCAGCACCTCAAGCGCGGCGTCCTGCTCTACGGGCCGCCCGGGACGGGCAAGACCCACACGGTCCGGCACCTCCTCGGGGCCGACGCGGAGACCACGGCCATCGTGCTGGCGGGCCAGTCGCTGGGCCTGGTCCGGCTCGCCACCGAGACCGCGCACGCGCTGCAGCCGGCCGTCGTCGTGCTGGAGGACGTCGACCTCATCTCCGAGGACCGGTCGCTGCACGCCGGCCCGCAGCCGCTGCTGTTCGAGGTGCTCGACGCGATGGACGGCCTCGGCGGGGACGCCGACGTCGCGTTCCTGCTCACCACCAACCGCGCCGACCTGCTGGAGCGGGCGCTGGCGCAGCGCCCCGGACGGGTGGACCTCGCGGTGGAGATCCCGCTGCCCGACGACGACGCCCGACTGCGGCTGTTCCGCCTCTACGCCGACGGGCTGCCGCTGACGCCGGGGGCGCTGGACGACGCGGCCGGGGCCACGGCCGGCGTGACCGCGTCGTTCGTGAAGGAGGTGATCCGGCGCGCCGTGCTGCTCGCCGCGGAGGACGACCGCACGGTGGACGACGCGGCCCTCCGCGCGGCGGTCGCCGAGCTCACGGACGACACGCAGCGCGTCACCCGCTCCCTGCTGGGGGCGGGTGCGGGTCAGCCGGAGTAGGCGGCGAGCACCGTCCGGGCCGCCGCGGCCAGGACGGCGTCGTCCGGCTCGGCGGCCTCGTCCGGGTGGTCGGTGAGCACAGCCAGCACGATCGGGGCGCGCCCGGGCGGCCAGAGGACCGCGATGTCGTTGCGGGAGCCGTACCGGCCGGCGGTGCCGGTCTTGTCGCCGACGACCCAGCCCTCGGGCGTCCCCGCGCGGATCGCGTCGAGGCCCGTCGTGCTCGCGGTGAGCCAGCCGACGTACGTCTGGCGCACCGCGGGGTCGAGCGCGTCACCGAGGGCGTACGTCGCCAGCCCCTCGGCCAGGGCGCGCGGGGTGGAGGTCCGCGCCGGGTCGCCCGGCGTGAACCGGTTGAGCTCCGGCTCCGCCTCGTCGACCAGGGTCACGGTGTCGCCGCGGGCTGCGAGCGCCGCCTCGAGCGCGGCGGGTCCGCCCAGGTGCCGGAGCAGCACGTTGAGCGCGCCGTTGTCGCTGTCGATGACCGCCGCCGCGCCGAGCGCGCCGATCGTCAGGTCCGTGCCGGCCGCGCCGCCGGTGACCGGGGCGTGGCCGACGTCCGCGACGTCCTCGGCGGTCACGGTCAGCGGCCGGTCGAGCATCGACGCGGGCTGCCCCGCCAGCACCTCGCCGGCGGCGAGCGCCTTGAGCGTCGACGCGTAGCCGAACCGCTCGTCGGCCCGGTACGCCACGGTGTCGCCGGTGCCGATGTCGCGGGCGTACACCCCGACCCGGCGGCCCGTGGACCGCTCCAGCGCGGCGAGGTCGGCCTCGACGGCGGCCGTGAGGTCGGCGGGCGTTGGGGCGGGCGGTGCGGTGCTCACCGTGCGCGGTGGGGTCGGGGCACCGGTCGCCTGCGCGTCGCGCCCGCCGGACGCGCCCGGTGCGCACGCCGCCCCGGCCAGGGCGAGGACGCACGCGAGCGCCGCGCCGATCAGCGCGGCGCGGCCACGCGGGGCGTCGCCGGCCCGCGGCACGGCGCCGACCCTCGGCACGGCGCCG
>NZ_JAHVCI010000111.1:0-4473 GCF_019265565.1 Cellulomonas sp. PS-H5 | reverse complement strand
ACCGGCGGCCGCGCCCGGCGCCCGGCCCGCGCCGCCGGCCTGACCCTCGCGGCCGCCCGGCTCGCCGCGCTCGCCCGCGCCGGCGGCTGGTCCCACGTGCACGTGCACTCGAGCGGGGACGCGGCCCAGGTCGCCGCGCTCGCCCGCCTGCTCGGCGGACCCGCCTACAGCCTCACGCTGCACGGGCCGCTCGCGGACTACGGCGGGAACCAGCGGGGCAAGTGGCACGGTGCCACGTTCGGCCTGGTGATCACGGAGGGCCTGCGCCGGGACCTGCGCGCCGAGCTCGGGCCGGACCTGCCGGCGACCCTGGCGGTCGCGCCGATGGGCGTCGACCCCGGCGCGCCCGTCCCGGACCATCCGTACCGCCCGTGGCCGGGCGCCGGACCGCTGCGGCTGGTCTCCTGCGGGCGGCTGAACCCCGCGAAGGGGCACGACGACCTGGTGCGCGCGGTGCGGCTGCTCGTCGACCGCGGCCTGGACGCCCGGCTGGTCGTGCTCGGCGAGGACGAGTGCGGCGGCGACGGGTACCGCCGGGAGCTGGAGTCGCTGGTCGCGGGGCTCGGCCTGGCGGACCGGGTGCACCTGCCGGGCGCGGTCGGCGAGGACCGGGTGCGCACCGAGCTCGCCGGGGCGCACGTGTTCGCGCTCGCGAGCCACGCGGAGCCGCTGGGCGTCGCCGTGATGGAGGCGCTCGCGGCGGCGCTGCCGGTCGTGGTGTGCGCGGGCGGCGGGGTCGGCGAGCTGGTCGACGACGGGCGGACCGGCCTCCTGGTGCCGCCGCGGGACCCGGTCGCGCTCGCCGACGCGGTGGCGCGGGTCGCGGCGGACCCGGCGCTGGCGACGGCGCTCGGGGCGGCGGGCCGGCGGCACGTCCTGGCCGGGTACGGGAGCGACCGCGGCGCCGCCACGCTCCTCGGCCTCGTGGCAGCGCGGGGCGCGGGCGCGGCACGGACCGCGGGCGCGGCGCCGATTCCCCACGCGGCGCCGAGCCGCGCCCGCCCCCGGCCCGTCGCGGCCCCGGCGGACGGCGGCCCGCGGTGACCGCCGTGCGCCGGGTCTGCACCGGCCTCGCCGTCGCCGGCGTGTGCTTCGGCTCCTGCGCGGGCCCCGGCGGCCCGACCGGGGACCCGTCCGCGTCCCCGACCCCGGGCCCGACGTGGTCGACCCCGCTCGCGTGGCGCGAGGTCGACGGCGGCCCGGCCTTCTACGACGCCTTCGACCCGACGCTGCCCGCCGAGCAGCGCGCGTTTCCGATCGGCGTCTGGCTCGAGAGCGTCACCGACCCGGGCGACGTCCGCCTCGACCTCGCGGCCGGCCTCACCACCTACGTGGACCTCACCACGGACTCCGACCTCGCGCTGCTCGACGGCACCGGCCTGGCCGCGCTCGTGGGCCGGGAGGACCCCCGCGCCGCGGGGGGCGTGCTGGCCGACGAGGTCGACATGTGGGCCGGCGCCGGCGAGAACGGCTGGACCGGGCTGTGGCCCGGCCAGGGCGAGGTGTGCGACCCCGCGAACACCCCGTGCGGCTACACCGTGCAGGCGGCCGTGCGCGCTGGGCTGCCCGCGGACGCGCTCACCTACGCCAACTACGGCAAGGGCGTCGCGTTCCGCCTCGACGACGCCGAGGCCGCCCGGTTCGTCAACGACTACGCCGACGTCGTGTCGGTCGACACCTACTGGTTCACCGACCCGCACATCTGCGGCGGCCACGAGGGCGGGATGCTGCTGGCGGGCGGGCAGCCGCTCACCGAGCGGGAGTGCCGGCGCCCGGCGAACTACGGCCGGACCGTCGACCGGGTGCGGTCGCTGGTGGACCCGCCCGGCAGCAGACCGGTGTGGGCGTTCGTCGAGCTCGGGCACCCGTTCTCCGAGGACGACGCCCCCACGATCACCGGGCCCCAGGTCCGCGCGGCCGTGTGGAGCAGCGTCATCCACGGGGCGCGCGGCGTCGTGTACTTCAACCACAGCTTCGGCGGCGCCTGCGAGTCGTTCCACCTGCTGCGCGAGGCCTGCGGGGCCGACGTCCGGCCGTGGGTCACCGACGTCAACCGGCAGCTGACCGCGCTCGGCCCGGCGCTCGCGGCACCGTTCCTCGACGGGGCCGTGCTCGCCGACGGCCCCGTCGACACCGCGGTGAAGGTCGACGGGGAGACGCAGTACCTGCTCGCGGCCGCCACCGGGGACGGGGCCGCGACCGTGCGGTTCGACCTGCGCTGCGCGGCGGACGGCACCGTCACGGTCCTCGGCGAGGACCGCGACCTCGCGCTCGCGGACGGCGCGTTCGCCGACACGTTCGCCGACGGCCTGGCCGTGCACCTGTACCGCTACGACCACGCGCCCGACGCCGCGCCGGGGTGCGCCGCGCCGTGACGACGGTCCTGCCGCGGTCCCCCGCGCCGCCCCTCGAGCCCCCGGTCCCGCCGGGGCGGGACCGGGGCGCGCCGCTGCTGCTGCGCGCCGCGCTGGTGGCGATCGGCGCGGCCCCGGCGAGCATGGTGATCGCCCCGATCGGCGCGGCCGGCACCGTCGCGATGCTGCTCACGCTGCTGCTCGGCGCGTTCTGGCTGGTGTCCTGGACGTGGGGGCTGCACGACCCGCTGGCCGCACGGCATCCCGGTCGGCTGGCGGTCGGCGCGCTGCTGCTCGCCACCGTCGCGTCGTCCGCGGCGCTCTGGCTCGGCGCCACCGGCGGCAGCACCGTGGTGACCCGGGCGGCCGGCGAGCGGTGGCTGCTGCTGGTGCTCGCCAGCGCGACCCTGGTCACGGTGATCCCGGAGTGCGCCCGGTCGGTCGCCGCCGCGGCGCAGTGCGCGCGGGCGCTCCTGGACGGGTTCGTCGTGTGCTGCCTGGTCGCTCTCGTGCAGTTCCTCCTGCACGTCGACCCGGTGGACTGGGCGCCCTGGGTGATGCCGGGCTTCACCCCGAACGGCGGCGACACCCCGTTCCAGCCCCGGGGCGCGCTGGTGCGGGTCGCCGGGACGACGTTCTCCCCCATCGAGCTCGGCGTCGTCGCGTCGATGCTGCTGCCGCTGTCGATCTGGCGGGCCGTGTACGACCGCACCGGCCGCCGCTGGGCGCACCTGCTGCGCACGGGCCTGCTGGTGCTGGCCGTCGCGATGAGCATCTCGCGGTCGGGCATCCTCGGGCTCGCCGTGGCGACCGTCGTCGTGCTGCCGTTCCTGCCCCGGGTCGCCCGGCACTGGGTGCTGGTCACCGCGCCCGTCGCCGTCGCCGGGCTGTTCCTGTCCGTCCCGGGGCTGGTCAGCACGCTCGGCGGGGCGCTGGGCGCCGACGCCTCCGACCCGTCGATCTCGACCCGGCTCGACAACTACCCGCGCGTGGTCGCGATGTTCGACGCGCACCCGCTGCTCGGGCTCGGCCCCGGCAACTACATGCCCGAGGACGCCCTGCACATCCTGGACAACCAGTACCTCAACGCGCTGGTGACGACCGGCGCCGTGGGCGTCGCCGCCACCGTCGTCTACCTGGTGCTGCCCGGGGTCACCGCGCTGCACGCCGCAGGCGCCGCGCGCTCGCCGGAGCTGCGCTGCCTCGCCGGCGCGCTCGCCGCCGGCACCCTCGCGGGCGCGGTCTGCTCGCTCACGTTCGACTCGCTGTCCTTCCCGGTCTTCGCGCTGGCGTTCCCCGCGCTGGTCGGGCTCTCGGGGGCGGCGTGGCTGCTGGTGCGTCACGAGGAGGACCCGTGGACCCGACCGACGTCCTGAGGACGCTCTGGCAGCAGCGGTGGTACGTGCTGCCCGCGCTGCTGCTGGCGCTGGCCGCCGCCGCGTACGTGTACGGCTTCGCGCCGCGCAGCTACGAGGTCACGTCGACCTACGCCCTCGTCAACCCGGCCGTGCCGACCGCCGAGGAGCTGGAGCGCGACCCGGCGCTCGCGGCGCTGAACGCGGACAACCCCTACCTGCGGTCCGCCGACACCAACCTGATCACCGACGCGCTGATCGCCCGGCTCGGCGCCGCGTCCACGGTCAGGCAGCTCCAGGCGGACGGCGTCGGCACCGACTACGGGGTGGGTCCGGGCGTCGGCGGCAACGGGTTCGTCGTGGACATCACCGGCGTGGGCCCGACGCCCGAGGCGGCGATCGCGACCACCGCCGCCGTCGGCATGGTGCTCGAGGCCGAGCTCGACGACCTGCAGCGGGTCAACGGCGCCGACGACCGGTACCTGTTCACCCCGCTGCTGCTCGCCCCGCCCGACGACGCCACGGAGCAGTTCTCCAGCCGGCTGCGCGCCGTCATCGTCGTGCTGCTCGGCGGCGCCGTGCTCGTCTTCGCCGCGGCGAGCCTCGGGCGCTGGCGCACCGGCGTGCGGGCGCGGCGGACGGAGGCGCGCGCGGCGGCCGCCGACGAGGGGGCAGGCCACGCCGGGGACCCGGGCGCGGCGGCCCGGGCGGGCGCGGTCGCGGCGAGGCCCGCGAGGACCCGCGGGGCGAAGCGGGCACCGGTG
>NZ_JAHVCI010000110.1:0-4507 GCF_019265565.1 Cellulomonas sp. PS-H5 | reverse complement strand
CCCGCTGGCGGCCGGCTCCGCCGCGCCCGCCCCGGCCGCCGCCGCGCCGGCCCTCGCCGGGCACACCGCGGTCGCCACCGTCGCCGCCCCCGAGACCTCGCGCCGGCACGCCCGTGCCGCCGCCCCCGCCCCCGCCCGCCGGCGGCTCAACCCGCTCGCGGGGATCCCCTACGTGATCGCCGTGGTCCTGTTCGCCCTGGAGGCCCTCCTCTATGTCTGACGCACCCATCACCCCCAGCGGCAAGCACTGGTGGGCCCCGACGATGGGCCGGATGACCGTCCGCGCCCGCGTCGCGACCGCCGTCATCGTCCTGGCCCTCGTGGCCGTCACCGCCGTCGTGTGGAACCTGCCGACGGTCTCCTCGATCGTCAACGCCCAGGCCGACGAGCCGACCGCCGCCGAGCTCGCGCTGCAGCAGCGGAACGCCGAGCTCGAGGGCCAGCTCCAGTCCAGCCGCGCGCAGGCCGACGCCCTGCGCGAGGTCCTCGGCGACGAGCAGGCAGCCCGCAAGAAGGGCGAGGAGTCCGCCGCGCAGAACCAGGCGCAGCGCGAGGCCGAGGCGGCCGAGGCGGACCAGAAGGCGACCTCCGGGTCGTCGCGGTCGGGCTCGTCGAAGTCGTCCGGCTCCTCGTCCCGCTCCGGCCGTGGCGGCTCGGCGGCGGCGGCCGGCTCCGGCGCGGCGAACCCCAGCACCCCGCGCCCGGACAACCCGAGCACCCCCGCCGCGCCCACCAAGCCGACGGCCCCGAGCAAGGCGGCGCTGGTGAACCCGACCAGCCGCTACTTCGGCATGTACACCGAGCAGGCCCCGTTCAACTGGGCCACGTTCGACGACGCGGCGAACGAGGTCGGCCGCCAGCAGTCGATGGTCGGCTTCTTCGGCGGCTGGGACGAGTCCTACCGCGCCAACGCGGTGACCCGCGCCTGGCAGCGCGGCATGCTGCCGATGCTCACCTGGGAGTCCCGGCCGATCGGGTCCGGCAACGACGTGGTCGACGAGCCGGACTACACCCTGCCGAAGATCATCAACGGTGACTTCGACGCCTACCTCACGCAGTACGCGAAGGACATCGCGGCGACCGGGCTGCCGCTCGCCATCCGGCTGGACCACGAGATGAACGGCGTCTGGTACCCCTGGGCCGAGCAGACCGGCTCGGGCGCCCCCATCAACGGCAACGGCGTCGGCGACTACGTGAAGATGTGGCAGCACGTCCACGACGTCTTCGAGGCGAACGGTGCCAACCAGTACGTCATCTGGGTGTGGGCGCCGAACATCGTCAACAACCTGCCGGCCGCCAACCAGAGCACCGACTTCCTGCGGGCGCTCTACCCCGGCGACGCGTACGTCGACTGGGTCGGCGTCTCCGGCTACCAGCGGCCGCCGTACAAGTCGGACAACGACGCGACCTTCGGGTACACGTTCGACCGGACGCTCAACCAGCTCCGGGAGATCACCGACAAGAAGATCCTGCTGGCCGAGGTCGGCGCGTCCGAGGTCGGCGGCACCAAGCCCGCCTGGGTGAAGTCGTTCTTCGAGGGCTTCGACCCCGGCCGCAACGACGACGTGATCGGCTTCGCCTGGTTCAACCTCGCGGTGACGACCTACGTCGACGGGCAGCTCGCCACGAACGACTGGCGCGTGGACTCCCGGGCCAACAGCCTCGAGGCGTTCCGCACCGGGCTGGCCGGCACCGCGCGCAACTTCGGCGGGACGGTGCTGGCCACCGCGCCGGCCGCGACCGCCGCGGCACCGGCGGCGGAGGAGCCCGCGGCCGCCGCCGCGCCCGCTCCGACCGCGTCGCCGTCCCCGGCACCGACCGCGAGCCCGGCGCCGACCGCCTCGCCGAGCCCCGCGCCGTCGCCGTCGCCCAGCGCGACCGCCTCGCCCACCCCGACCCCGGCGGCGACCCCGTGACCGCCCGCCGGACCCGCACTCCCCGCCACCCGCGCCCCACCGTGAGGAGCACTGCCATGAACGACGCATCCCTCTCCGCCGCAGCCCTGTCCGCCGAGGGTCTGGCCGCGGCCGACCTGCCCGTCGAGGAGACCGAGGCCCGCACGGGCGCCGGCACCCCGGCCGCCCCGCTGAAGATCGCCGTCTACGGCACCGGCTACCTCGGCGCGACCCACGCGGTCGCCATGGCCGAGCTCGGCTTCGAGGTCCTGGGCGCCGACGTCGACCAGGCCAAGGTCGACGCGCTCGCCGCCGGCAAGGTGCCGTTCTTCGAGCCCGGGCTCGACCCGCTGCTCGAGAAGCACCTGGAGACCGGCCGGCTGCGGTTCACCACGGACCTGGCGTCCGCCGCCGCGTGGGGCGACGTGCACTTCATCTGCGTCGGCACGCCGCAGATGAAGACCAGCCACGCCGCGAACCTCTCCTACGTGGAGTCCGCGGCGACCACCATCGCGACGAACCTGACGAAGGACGCGCTGATCGTCGGCAAGTCGACCGTCCCGGTCGGCACCGCGGCCCGGCTGCGCGAGCTCGTCGCCGCGCAGGTCCCCGCGGGGCTCTCGCTCGAGCTGGTCTGGAACCCGGAGTTCCTGCGCGAGGGCAAGGCCGTCGACGACACCCTGCACCCGGACCGCATCGTGCTCGGCGGCACCTCCGCCCGGGCCGAGGCCACGCTGCGCGAGGTCTACGCCGGCCCGATCGCCGAGGGCACCCCGGTCGTCGTCACCGACCTGCCGACGGCCGAGCTCGTCAAGGTCAGCGCCAACGCGTTCCTCGCCACGAAGATCTCGTTCATCAACGCGATCTCCACGGTCTGCGAGGCCGCCGGCGCCGACGTCACGGTGCTCGCCGACGCGCTGGGCCACGACGTCCGCATCGGGCGGCAGTTCCTCAACGCGGGCCTCGGCTTCGGCGGCGGCTGCCTCCCGAAGGACATCCGTGCGCTCATGCACCGTGCCAACGAGCTCGGCGCCTACCGCGCCTCGGCGCTGCTGCAGCAGGTCGACGAGATCAACATGGGCCAGCGCGAGCGCGTGCTGGACATGGCGGTCGAGGCCTGCGGCGGCTCGGTGCTGAACCGCCGCATCGGGGTGCTCGGCGCGGCGTTCAAGCCCGACACCGACGACGTCCGCGACTCCCCGGCGCTCAACGTGGCGGCGGCGCTGCACCTGCGCGGCGCGCAGGTCACGGTCTTCGACCCCGAGGCGGGTGACACCGCGCGCCGGTCGTTCCCGACGCTGTCGTACGCGACCTCCATCGAGGAGGCCGTCGAGGGCACCGACGTCGTCCTGGTCCTCACCGAGTGGGACCAGTTCGCGAACGCGGACGCCGACAAGCTGGCGCCGCTCACCGCCACGCCCCGCGTCGTGGACGCGCGCGGCAAGCTCGACCCGAACCGCTGGCGCACCGCCGGCTGGGAGTTCGCGGGTCTGGGGCGGCTCGCCGCCTGACGGGCGGCCACGGGACGGGGCGTCCCGGCGGGTCGGCGCGCGGAGGGAGCGCCGGCCCGTCGGGGCGCCCCTCTGCCGTCCCGGCGCTGGCCGGGTGTCGGCGGGCGGTGGTCTGATGGGTCCCGGCGGCGCCGCCACGGCCCGCGCCCGACCCACCGAGGGGGACGACATGACCGTGCGCGACACGCCCTGGCCCGAGGGGACGCCCTGCTGGGCGGAGCTGGCGGTCCCCGACCTCGAGCTCGGGCGGCAGTTCTACGGCGCGCTGCTCGGCTGGGAGTTCGCTGTCGGGCCGGAGGAGACCGGCTTCTACTCCGAGGCCCTGGTCGGCGGCCGGCGCGCGGCGGCGCTGAACGGCTACCGCCCCGACCCGGACGCTCCCGTGGCCTGGCTGCCGTTCCTCGCGACGCCCGACGCGGCCGGCACCGCCGACCGGGCCGCCGCAGCCGGGGCCACCGTGCTCGCCGGGCCGATGGACGTGATGGCGTTCGGGGCGATGGCCGTGCTCGCCGACCCCGCCGGCGCAACGGTGGCGCTGTGGCAGGCCGGCACCTCCCTGGGCGCCGAGGTCGTCGACGAGCCCGGCGCGATCGCCTGGGCCGAGCACATGTCCGCCGACCCGACCGCCGCGCGGGCCTTCTACCCCGCGGTCTTCGACTACGCGCTGCAGGACATCAGCGAGCCGGGCTTCGACTACACGACGCTGCTGCTCGACGGGGAGCCGGTGGCCGGGATCGGCGGCGGCTGGGACCGCGCCGAGTGGTGCCTCTACGTGCGGGTCAAGGACACCGACGCGGTCGTCGCGGCGGCCACCCGGCTCGGCGGCGCCGTGCACCTCCCGGCGGAGGACTCGCCCTACGGGCGGGTCGCGTCGATCACCGGGCCGTTCGGGGAGCGGCTGGGGCTGATGGGGCCGAGCACCGGCGAGGAGGCGGCGGCCGCCGGGGCCTGACCCGGCGGCGACCTGGCCGACCGGGCAGCGACGGGGCCGACCCGGCGACGACGGGGGGTGGCGCGGCGGCGACGGGGGTGGCGCGGCGGCGACGGGGGCGGCGCGGCGACGACGGGGGCGGCGCGGCGACGACGGGGGCGGCGCGGACG
>NZ_JAHVCI010000011.1:0-84508 GCF_019265565.1 Cellulomonas sp. PS-H5 | reverse complement strand
GGGCTGGTACCCGCCGGGCGGTGCGGGCGGGCCGGCGGCACCCGCCGCCCCGGCCGCGTGGCCGACCGACGGGGCGCCGCGCACGCCGCTCGCGTGGACCCCCGACCCGGCTCCGGGCGTGCCCCCGGGCGCGGTCCCGCGCCAGCCGCCGCCTGGGCTCCCGCCGTACGGGGGCTGAGGCGCCCCGCGGGAGTCCCCCGGACCGCCGCGCTCTACGGTGGACCCGTGCGCCCGTTCACCCAGGTCGACGTCTTCACCGCCGAGCCGTACCGCGGCAACCCCGTCGCGGTCGTGCACGACGCCGACGGCCTCACCGACGCCCAGATGGCCGCGTTCGCCCGGTGGACGAACCTGTCGGAGACGACGTTCCTGCTCCGCCCCACCGACCCGGCCGCGGCGGACTACCGGCTGCGCATCTTCACGCCCGGGGGCGAGCTGCCGTTCGCGGGGCACCCGACGCTCGGGTCCTGCCACGCCTGGCTCGCCGCGGGGGGCCGGCCGGCGGGCGGCAGCACGATCGTCCAGGAGTGCGGCGTGGGTCCGGTCGTCCTGCGTCGGGGCGCGGGCGGCCTGCAGTTCGCCGCGCCCGAGCCCCGCGAGGACGCCCCGGTCGACGCCGCCACTCTCGACCGCGTGCTCGCCGCCCTGGCCCTGCCCTCGGACGCCGTGGTCGACCACCGCCTCCTGGACAACGGCCCGCGGTGGCACGTGCTGCTCCTCGACTCCGCGGACCGCGTCCTGGGCCTGCGCCCGGACTGGGCCGCAATCGAGGGCGTCGACGTGGGCGTGGTCGGACCGCACCCCGACGGCGGCGAGACGGCGTTCGAGGTGCGCGGCTTCGCCCCGGGCATGGGGCTCACCGAGGACCCGGTCACCGGGAGCCTCAACGCCTCGATCGGGCAGTGGCTCATCCGCACCGGCCGCGCCCCGGAGCGGTACGTCGCGGCGCAGGGCACCGCGCTCGGCCGCGCGGGCCGGGTCCACGTCGAGCGCGACGCGGACGGCACGGTGTGGGTCGGCGGCGACACCGTGACGTGCATCGAGGGCACCGTCCGCGACTGACCGCGGGGCCCCGCGGGGCCGGCCCCCGGCGCGCGGGCCTGCGGCATCGCTGCTTGGCTGGACGGCATGCGGACCACCACGCGGACCCTGACCGTCGCCGCGTGCGCCCTCGCCCTCGCGGGCTGCACCTCGGCGGACCCGACCACGCAGGACCCGAGCACCACGGCGGCGGAGCCGGCGCCGACGGCGTCCGGCTCGGCCCCGACCGGCGACCCGACCGCGCCGGTCGCCACCGACGTCCCGCCGGAGGTCATGCTGCCCGAGACGTCCTGGCAGGGCACCGGACCCGAGGGCCCGCGCGAGGAGTCGGCCGGCGTCGTCGACTGGCGGCTGCCGGAGTCCTGCGATGCGGGCACGCCGACGGAGGCGATCGCGATGCGCACGGTCGCGCAGGGCTCGGGCGAGGCGGAGTCGCCGGTCGGGGTGCACCAGGTGGTGCTGCTGCCCGACGCGGACGCCGCGGTGGCCGAGGCCGACCGGCTGACCGCCGCGCTCGCCGCCTGCACCCGGTACGCCTCCGACAGCGCCACCACGTACGTGGTCGAGCAGGTCGAGGTCGGCGCGCAGGGCCT
Organism: Cellulomonas sp. PS-H5; assembly: GCF_019265565.1. Taxonomy (NCBI): domain Bacteria; kingdom Bacillati; phylum Actinomycetota; class Actinomycetes; order Micrococcales; family Cellulomonadaceae; genus Cellulomonas; species Cellulomonas sp. PS-H5. Next base: position 82,874 of record NZ_JAHVCI010000011.1, on the reverse strand, counting down.
GGGCCTCGCGACCGACTACTACGGCGCCTCCGCGGAGGGCTCGATCGACGACGCGGTGGGCAGCTACCTGGCGCTCACCCGGCGCGGCCCGGCGATCACGCTCGTCGGGTTCGAGGGCGGCGAGGGCACCATCGCGACGGAGCGCGCGACCGCGACCGGGCTGGCGCAGGAGGCGTGGGGCCTGCTCTGCGCGTACGACGAGGCCGGCTGCTGATCCCGCGCCGCTAGCCGACCGCCGGCGGCCGGCACCGCAGCACCTCGAGCGTCTCCCCCGCCGCCGGCTCCAGCCGCAGCGGACCGGCCGACCACGGGACGAGCACCGTCGACCCGCGGCGCACCTCCGTGCGGACGCCGCCCGGCTGCACGAGGGCGCCCGCGCCGCCGACGACGACCGCCACCGCGAACCCCGCGTCCCACTCGCCCGAGCCGCGCCACCGCTCGACCCGGAAGAACGGCGCGGCGGCGGGCAGCAGGTCGCCGGTGTCGACGACCCGCGCCCCGCGCAGCGCGGCGATCTCCGCGGCCGACCAGCCCCGGCGGTCGACCGCCGTGAGGGCCGCGTCGAACCCGAGCCCGAGATGCCCCGCGGCGGCCCCGTCGATCGCGAAGCCCGCCCACTCGACGAGGATCGACAGGTCGGTCGGCTCCTGGAGCTCGACGACGAACGCCCCGGCGCCGATCGCGTGCGGCAGGCCCGCCGGGACCAGGACCGCGTCTCCCGGCTCCAGGTCCAGCACGTGCATCGCGTCGAGCACCGCCCCGCTGTCCTGCTCGTCCACCCACCGGCGCAGCTCGTCCGCGCCGACGTCACGGCGGAACCCGAGGTGCACCGGCGCGGCGGTCAGCGCCACCCACGCCTCCGTCTTGCCGTGCGTGAGGCCCAGGTGCTGCGCGGCGAACGGCACGTCGGGGTGCGCGTGCACCGGCAGCCGCTCGCCCGCGTCGAGGAGCTTGACCAGCAGGCCGACGTCGGCGCCGTGCGCGACCGCGCGCTCCGGGCCGAGCCAGGCGACGGGGTCGGCCGCGACCGCGTCGGCGAGCGTTCCGCCGCCGGGCAGCACGGTCAGGCCGAGCGCGTCCTCGCCGAACAGCGTCGTCGCCGAGCCCACCCAGTCCTCGGGCACGTGGTCGCCCCCGGCGGGCGATCCGGTGGGCCCGCGGAACTCCGCGATCCGCGCGCCGCCCGCGTAGAACCGGTCCGCCGGCTGGTTCGCCGCCAGCACGACCGGCCCGGTGGGCGCGCTGCCCGCCGGCACCGCACCCGCGCCGACGACGCCCATCGCCGTCACCGGTCCGCCAGCGCCGCGAGGAACCCGCCGACGAACGTGTCGCCCAACCCGATCGTCGTCGGCCGCGGCACGTCGAGCGCGTACGCGGGCTCGCACGCCACCGCGCCGGCCGCCGCGCCCGCGACCGCCTCGACCTCCACCGCGAACCGGGCGCCCAGCGGACCCGGCTCGCGCGCGCCCGTCGCGGCGTAGTCGTCGACCGTGAAGTCGTCGCCGTGCAGGTAGCGGGTGCTCGCCATCGTGATGCCGCCGCGCAGCGCCGGGCGCAGGTCGTCGGCGCCCGGCCCCGACGCCAGGGCCCAGTACCTCGTGTGCACGACGAGGGTGCGCGCGGGCACCGCGGCCCGGAGGTCGACCAGCGCCTTCGCGACGTCCGCCGCGTCCAGCAGGTCGACCGCGCGGCCGATCCAGGCCTGCAGCTCGTCCTCGTTCATCGCCCAGGCGTCGACCCGGCCGGCGAGGGCGTCCCGCACGTCGGCCCGGAGCGCGGGCACGTGGTACCCGGCGTCCTCGAAGTAGGCGAACGACCCCGGCGCCCGGCCGTCGAGCGCTGCGGCGACGGTCGCGAGCCGGTCGGCCAGCAGCGCGCGGTCCTGGATCACGTTGAACCCCGACATCAGCGTCACGTCCGCGGCCGCCACCGCGTCGCCCAGCCCGGGGTGCAGCACGAGCTCCAGGTTCGGCGGGTCGTTGACGTAGATCAGCCGGTTCGGGTGCGCGGCCACCACATCCTCGCCCGCCACCCGCACCGGCGACGCCGCGGGATACTGCACGATCAGGTGCGGGTCGGTGGTGTCGCGGTCCGCCGAGCACAGGTAGGTCGTCGAGGCCGGCAGCAGCCGCCGGACGTCGTCGTCGATGCTGACGAGATGCACCAGGGCCGGCAGGTCGCGCACCCGGTCCATCGCGATGGCGGCGCGCACGCAGGTGCCGCCCAGGGTCACGCGGCGCTCGAACCGGCGGGCGAACGCCTCGACGATCTCCGAGGACGCGACGAACCGCTCGCCCCCGACGCCGTCCCGGACGAACCCGAGCAGAGACCGCAGCAGGTCCCGCTCGCTGAGGATCGGCACCCCGGCGTCGAGCTCGTCGGCCCGCAGGCCCCACTCGGCCGCCAGCCGGGTCAGCGTCGCGGGGTCCCAGTCGATCTCGTAGTCGACGGTCCCCCCGAGCCCGAGGACGTAGCGCGTGCCCATCTGCCGCTCCTTCGCGGTCCGTGCGGTCGTGCGGTGCCGGCCGGTGCCGACGGTGGTGGTGCAGCCCGGTCCGGGCCGGGGTGGACCGACCCGGACCGGGGCATCCGTGGCGCCGACCTCAGTACAGGTCGGCCTTGCCCGCGGCGTCGAACAGCTCGATCTTCTGCGCCGCGACGGCGTTCATCGCCTCGATGGCCGGCGGCTGGATCGTGTTCGGCTCGCGGAGCGTGAGGTCGGCCAGGACCTCGCGCATCCGGTCGTGGTAGGCGACCTTGATGTCGCTGGAGATGTTGATCTTGTTCACGCCGAGCTTCACCGCGCGGCCGATCTCGTCGTCCGGGTTGCCCGACCCGCCGTGCAGCACGAGCGGGATCGGGAGCCGGGACTTGATCTCGGTCAGCAGGTCCAGCTTGAGCTCCGGGGTGAGGCCCTTCGGGTACAGGCCGTGCGCCGTGCCGATCGCGACCGCGAGGCTGTCGACGCCGGTGCGCCGCACGAAGTCGACGGCCTGGTCCGGGTCGGTGTAGATGATGTCCGACACCGCGACGCCGGCCTCGGCCTGCTCGTCGAGCTTGCCGATGGTGCCGAGCTCGCCCTCGACCGAGACGCCCACGGCGTGCGCGGCCTCGACGACCTTGGCGGTCAGCGCGACGTTCTCCTCGTACGGGAGCATCGAGCCGTCGATCATCACCGAGGTGAACCCGATCTGGAACGCCCGGAGCATCTGCTCGTAGGTGCCGCCGTGGTCCCAGTGGATCGTCACCGGCACGGTCGCCTTGTGCGCCCGCTGGATCAGCGCGGGAAGGACGTCGTGGCCGATGTGGCTGACCTCGTCGGGGTGGATCGCCACGATCAGCGGCGCGCGCCGCTGCTCCGAGACGTCGACGATGCCGTTGAACATCGCGTAGTCGCTGATGTTGAACGCCGGCACCGCGAAGCTGTGCTCGTTCGCGACGGCCAGCAGGTCCGCGCCGTTCATCAACATGGGGTGACTCCTCTTTCGTGTCGGGTCGTGCGTCGTTGCCGTGCCGTGGCCGAGGTCGTCAGACCTTGACCGCCCCTGCAGTCATCCCACCGATGAAGTACCGCTGGAAGAACAGGAAGAGAATGAGTACGGGAATGCACCCGAGAATGCTCATCGCCATCATCTCGTTCCAGTTGTACGAGTGCTGGCCCATGAGGAGCTGGATGCCGATCGGGACGGTCCGCATGTCCTCGGTGCGGGTGAGCGTCAGCGCGAACAGGAACTCGTTCCACGCGATCATGAAGGTGTAGATCCCGACGGAGACGAGGCCGGGCACCGAGATGGGGACGAGGATGCGCCACAGGGCGGTGAGCGGCCCGGCGCCGTCGACCTTGACGGCCTCGTCGAGCTCCCGCGGCAGGGTGTTGAAGTAGCCGGTCATCATGATGATCGCGTAGGGCAGCGTGAACACCATGTACGTGAGGATCAGGCCGGGGTAGGTGTTGTAGAGCTTGAGCGCCACCACCAGGCCGAAGTACGGGATCAGCAGCGTGATCGGCGGGACCGCCTGCACGCTGACGATCACCACGTTGATGACCTTCTTGCCGCGGAACTCGTAGCGGCTGAACGCGTAGGCCGCGAGCACCGCGACGAGCAGCGTCAGCAGCGTCACCGCGCCAGCCACGAGGTACGAGTTCCCGAAGAACCGGAGCTTCACCGGGTCCGTCAGGATCGACGTGTACGCGTCGAAGGAGAAACCCTCGGTGATCAACCGCGGCGGCGACGCGAAGATCTCCGGGTTCGCCTTGAACGAGCTCGACAGCATCCACAGCACCGGCAGGCCGGCGAACAGCGCGCCGAGCGTCAGCGCGATCAGCACGAGCGCCTTCTGGCCGGTCTTGGCGGGCGGGCGGCGCAGCTCGCGGGAACCGGCGCGCACGGGGGTCGGGGTCAGGGTCGCCATGTCAGTCACGCGCCTTCTGGTGCCGGACGTAGAAGAATGCGAGGACCATCGACAGCAGCAGCACGACCACCGCGGACGCGGACGCCACCGAGAACTCGTAGCGGCTGAACGCGAGCTTGTAGGTGAAGGTGCTGAGCATCTCGGTCGCGTTGATCGGCCCGCCGCCGGTGGTCATCCAGATCAGCGCGAACTGCTGCGTGGTCCAGATGAAGTCCAGCAGCGCCATCGAGATGATGATCGGGCGCAGCTGCGGGAGGGTGACGTTCCGGAACTGCTGGAACGGCGTGGCCCCGTCCACCCGGGCGGCCTCGTACAGGTCCTTGGGGATGCCCTGCAGGCCCGCCAGCAGGCTGATCATGAAGAACGGGTAGCCGGACCAGATGTTGATGAACGTCACCGCGGCGAGCGCGGTGCTCGGGTCGGCCAGCCACTCGGTCTGGCCGCCCGTGATCCCGAGCGAGCCGAGCAGGTAGTTGACGACGCCGTTCGGGTTGAGCAGCAGCCGCCACAGCACCGCGATGATCGCCACCGTGAACAGCCACGGCAGGACGTAGATCACGCGGAAGAAGGCCTTGGTGCGGTGGCTCAGCAGCGGGGTGTTGAGCAGCATCGCGAAGCCGAGGCCGATCGCGAAGTGCGCCACGACGCTGGAGACGGTGAACACGAGCGTGTTGCGGACCGCGGTGTAGAACACCGGGTCGGTGAGCACCTCGGCGTAGTTCGCGAACCCGACGAACGCCGAGTTCTTGGTGGTGATCACGCCGTCCAGCAGCGAGTACCAGATCACCATGACGATCGGCGTGAGCATGAGGATCGCCATGAGGACGCCGGTCGGCGTCAGGAACCCGTACGGCGTGAGCCGGCGCTTCAGCCGCTCCCAGCCGGAGCGGGCGGGCGGCTGCTCGGCCGGGGCCGCGCGGTCCGGGCCCGGCGAGCCGCCGGCGGTGGGAGCGACCACGGGTCGCTCGACGTGCGAGGTGAACACTCTCGGTCCTCCTTGACCGGGGGACCACGCCGGGCGGGTTCAGGGATCCCCGCCCGGCGCGGTCGCTGGAGGGGTCGGTCAGAACTCGCTCTCCCACTGCTTCTGCGCAGCGGTGAGCGCGTCGTCGACGCTCTGGTCGCCGTTGAGGCTCTTCTGCAGCTGCTCGCCGAGCTGCCGCATCAGCTCCTCGGCGACGGGCAGGCCCGTGAACTCGTTCGCCGGGTAGCCGTCCTGGTAGATCTCGAACGCGGTCGCGAACAGCTCGTTGTCCTCGACGAAGTCCGGCACGGACTCCGTGTTGCCCGGGAACGCGTTCGCGATCGACGACAGCTCGGCGTTGGTCTCCTCGCTCATGAGGAACTCGACGAGCTTCATCGCCTCGGCCTTGTGCTCCGAGTTCTCCGCGACGCCGATGCCCCACGAGGCGTAGGGGATGCCGCGCTCGCCCGTGTACCCGTCCTCGGCCGGGATGGCGGAGATCGAGAACTGCAGGTCGGGGTTGGCCTCCTGGATCGTGGTCACGTGGGCCAGGGAGTCGATCATCATGCCGACCCGGCCGTTGGTGAACTCCTCGACCTTGTCCTGCTCCTTCATCGTGAAGGAGCCCGGCGCGACGACCCCCGCGTCCCACAGGTCGGCGACGAACTGCACGCCGCTCTCCACATCCGGGTTGTCGGTGAGCGCCGGCTGGCCGTCGTCGAGCATCGAGCCGCCAGACGCCCAGACCCACGACATGACGTCGTTCTGGACGCCGTTCGGGGCTTCGAGCGACAGCGGCAGCACCCAGCCGTAGGTGTTGTCGCCCAGGGCCGTGATGCCCTCGGCCGCGTCCTGGAACTCGGTGCGCGTGCTCGGCGGCGCGTCCACGCCGGCCTGGGCGAGCAGGTCGTCGTTCGTGAACATCGGGTACACGAAGTTCACGACCGGGATCATGTAGGTCGAGCCGTCCACCTGGACCTGGCTGACCAGCTGGCTGTCGTCGAACCCGTCGTCCGCCATCAGAGCCGACAGGTCGGCGATCGCGCCCTGCTTCGCGAAGTCGTTGACCCAGGCGCCGTCCAGGCCGACCACGTCCGACATCGTGCCGGCCGCGGCTCCGGCGAGGACCTGCTCCTTGGTCGACGCGTACGGGCCGCTCAGCAGCTCGACGGTGATGCCGGGGTTCTCGTCCTCGAACTTGTCCATCAGCTCGCGGAACGCGCCGTCGGGCAGCTCGGGCTCCCACCACTGCGCGAACTCGAGCGTGACGTCACCGCCGTCCGACCCGCCACCGACCGCGGCGTCGCCGCCGCTGCCGCACGCGGTCAGGACCAGGGCCGAGGCCCCGGCGATGGCCGCGGCACTGAGGTATCGCATCCGAGCTCCGTTGCTCATGACTCTCCCTCCGGGATGCCGCTTTGTGCGGCTGAGTGCGCTTCTCTGCGTGTTTGAGCACGCTAGTGCGACTCTCTGCGGGCGTCAAGGGAGGATCCCCGCGCGTTATCGCACCGAGACCTGGCGACGCCCTCTCGCGATCACCACCGTCGTACCGGGCGATCGCGGGGCAAACCGGTCGCAAGCAGCCGCGACGGCACGATGCGTGACCATGCGGTAGGTATCCGCGACTTCCTGCGAGAGCGCGCGGTTTTGTGCTAGAAGTTTCTGCATGTCGTCCTCCGACACCGCACCGCGCCGCCTCCCGGCAGGGCGCAAGGCCGAGCTCGCCGCGTACGTGACCGAGACCGGCGAGGTCACCGTCGCGCAGCTCGCCGACCGGTTCGACGTGTCCGCGGACACCATCCGCCGCGACCTCGACCAGCTCGACGCCGACGGCGTGCTCGTCCGCACCCACGGCGGCGCCGTCGGTCTCAGCACCGCCCCGCGCCCCAACACGGAGCTCGACGTGCGGATGCGCATGCAGACCCAGGCCAAGGAGCGGATCGGCGCCCGGGCGGCCGCGCTGGTGCGGGACGGGCAGGCGATCATCGTCAACGCCGGCACCACGACGCTCGCCCTCGTCCGGGCGCTCGGCGAACGGCGCGACCTGACCGTCGCCACCAACAGCCTGCGCGGCGCGACCGAGCTCGCCCCGTCCGCGTACCGCGACCTCTACGTGTTCGGCGGCAGCGTGCGGATCACCGACCAGGCCACGCTCGGGCCCGTGCGGCTGCCCGCGTGGACCCACCAGCCGGAGGTCGACATCCGGTGCGACCTCGCGCTCATCGGCGTCGGGGCCGTGTCCGCCGACGTCGGGTACTCGACGAGCAACCTGGTCGAGGCCTCGATGATGGGCGACATGATGGACCGCGCCGACCGGGTCGCGGTGCTCGCCGACTCGTCGAAGTTCAGCCGCCGCCTGTTCGCGCAGATCGCCGAGCTCGGCCGGGCGGACTACCTCGTCACCGACGCCCCGCCGCCCGCCGACCTGCGCACGGCGCTGGACGAGGCCGGCGTCGAGGTCCTGCTCCCGGAGTCCTGAGCGTGGCCGTCGCCGCTGCCGCCCGCACGAGCGCGGGGCTGCTGCTGCACCGGCCGGGCGCCGGGGGCCCCGGCGCGCCCGAGGTCCTGCTCGGGCACATGGGCGGCCCGTTCTGGGCGCGCAAGCCGCACGGCTGGACCGTCCCCAAGGGGGAGCCGCTGGACGGCGAGGACCCGCACGCCACCGCGCTGCGCGAGTTCGCCGAGGAGGTCGGCGTCCCCGCGCCCGACGGGGAGGACGTCGACCTCGGCGAGGTCCGGCAGCGCGCAGGGAAGGTGGTCCGGGTCTGGGCGCGGGCCGCCACCCTCGACCTCGACGCCCCGCGCGGACCGGTGAGCCAGGTGACGGTCGACTGGCCCCCGCGCAGCGGGCGCACGGTGACGTTCCCCGAGCTCGACGAGCTGCGGTGGGTGCCGGTGCCGGAGGCCAGGGAGCTCGTCGTGGCCGCCCAGGCGGAGTTCCTGGACCGGCTGCTGGCGCACCTCTCCGGCCGCTGAGCCGGGCCGGGCGTGCGGGTGCCGAGCCGTCCACAGGTGCCGTCGTCGTGCGTCGTCCCCAGGGCGGGGGTCGGGCGCCGGGGTCGTGTCGGTGGCCGTCGGTAGTGTCGTTCCATGGCATCTGACCTGCAGGAACACTCCGACGGCGACCCGGTCGCCGCCGTCGTGCTGCCGGTCTACGGGCCCGACGGGACGTGCCTGACGGACTTCGGCCCGGACCCCGTCGTGGCGGCCGGTGGCGCGCCGCGAACCGGCGAGCAGCGGCAGGTCGAGGCGATCGCGGCCTGCCCGCCGGGGCCAGAGCTGGACGCCTGGCTGCGAGGGCTGGACCTGCGGGTGCTGTCCTCGAAGATCCTGGTCGAGGTGATCGCCGCGCAGGACCGGGTCGAGAGTCATCAGCACGCCCGCAAGCTGGCCATGGTCGCCGAGCTCGCCTCCCGGCCGGAGATGAGCCCGGAGTGGTCCCCGCTGGCCGGTGCGCCGCCGACGCAGGCCTGCGTGGCCGGGGACGAGCTGGTGATGCGGCTGGGGTGGCCGCGGGTCACTGCGATGAAGACCGTGCACCGGGCGCTGGTGCTCGACGGGATGCTCGGCGCGACCCGGGAAGCGTTGGAGGTCGGGCACCTCGACCCCGCCAAGGCCCAGGTCCTGACCGCCGAGTTGGCGGACCTGTCGTTCCAGGTCGCGCACGCCGTGGAGGACGCCGTGCTGCCCGAGGCCGACCAGTGCTCCGTCGCCGAGCTGCGGCAGCGGGTGGCGCGGGAGATCCGGTTGGTCGACCCCGAGGGCGCCGCCGCCCGCCGCGAACGCGCCCGCTGCACGAGGAAGGTGTCCCACCCGCGCCCCCAGCCGGACGGGATGGCCTCGATGTGGCTGGTGCTCGACGCGGCGGACGCGCTGCGGGTCGACGGGGTCCTGACCCACGCTGCGAAGACCGCCAAGGCGCTGGGTGACGACCGGACCCTGGACCAGCTGCGCGCGGATGGTCTGCGCGACCTGGTGGTCGGGGACGTCCCCGCGTCGGATGGTCCGGCGTTCGAGGTCCACCTGTCCCCGGGCCTGCCGGTGCCGCCGGAGCCGAGACGGTCGTGGAACGGGGCGACCATGACCGACCGGGACGGTGCGCTGCTCACCCGCCCGGTGGAGCCGATCCCGATCGCGAGGCTCATCCCGCTCGGCGACTCAGGTGCACACTCGGTGCCCGGCTCAAATGACCCCCGCGTGCTGGCCGGGCCGCCCGCCACCTCGACCGAGACTGCGACGGAGACGAAGACCGCGCCCGCGACGGCGACGGCGACCAAGACCGGTACCGGAGCCGCGGTGCCTGGCGCTCCGACCAGAGCCGCGGTGCCTGGCGCTCCGACCAGAGCCGCGGTGCCGATCGCGGCGAGCGACACCGTCGCGTCGAGCGCGGCGAGCGACACCGTCGCGCCGGGCGCGCCGGGCGATGCCGCTGCACCCGCCGCTGCGCCGAGCGCCGTCGTGACCACCCCCGCGTCCGCTCCCGCTCGCCGCGGCTGCACCCGCTGCTCGGGCCGTCCCGGCGCCGAGGTCCGGATCACCATCCCCGCCTCGACCCTGCTCGGGCTGGACGACCAGCCCGCGCACCTCGACGGCCACGGCCCCATCGACGCCGTCCAGGCAAGGGCCCTGGCGATCGGGGGTGTGTGGCAGCGGGTCGTCACCGACCCCTTGACCGACCGGGTCCTGGACGTCGGCCGCGAACGGTATCGACCACCCGCCGCCCTGGCCGAACTCGTCCGCACCCGCGACGGAACGTGCGCCGCACCCGGCTGCAGGGTCCCCGCCTGCGCATGCGAGCTCGACCACACCCAGGAGTTCCACCCCCAACCCGGCGGTGACCCCGACGCGCCCCTTGGCCGCACCGATGCCGACAACCTCGGACCGGTCTGCCACCGGCACCACCGCCTCAAGACCGACGGCGGGTTCCGGCTGCGGCAGATCGAACCCGGGCTCTACGAGTGGATCACCCCCACCGGGCACCGATACCTCACCCGTCCCGGCACCGGGCAGTGCCACGACGCCACCGCCGACCCCTACGACGCACCACCCCCGTTCTGACCCAGCGAGTCGGTCGCTCCGATGCATCCGTCCCTGTACGAGCGCGCCCCTCCCCAGTGGCGTGCCGCGCCTCGGGCTGCTGCCCAGGCCGACCCTGCCGCGCCTCGGGCTGCTGCCCCAGGCCGAGCGTGCCGCCGCGCCGCACCCATCCGGGCGTGCCCGCACCCATCCGGGCGTGCCCGCCCCAGGCCGGGCGTGCCCGCCCAAGGTCGAGCGTGTCCGCTTCCTGTCCAGCGCGTCCGCAGCACTGTGTCCGGACCCCCGGCCGCTCCCCGAGCATGCGCGCGTTCGCCACGGCCCGCGCACAGGGGCGTGTCAGTGGTGGGTCGTACGGTTCGGGACATGAGCAGGCGGGCCATCGACCACGAGCGACTCCGGGAGATCCACGCGCGGTTCTCGGCGACGCCGCCGCCGCGCACGCTCGCGGAGCAGGACGCCTACGACCGGCTCGAGGCCGAGCTCATCGAGGCGATGGGCCTGACCCGGGACGAGTTCGAGCGCATGTCCGCGACGTACGCCCAGCTGCGCCGCGCCAGCTGACGGGCCGGTCCTGGCTGTCCGCCTCCGCGACGCGGCCACTCCTGCCGTCGGCCTCCGAGACGGCGCCGGGCCTGCCGCGCGCCTCCGCGACCGCGCCGGTCCTCACGTCTGCCTCCTTCACCGGGCCGGCCACCGCTCGCCCCGCGTCCGGCCGGGTCACCGGTCGATGTCCTCCCGGACCACTCGCGCGGGGTTCCCGACCGCGACGACGTTCGCCGGGATGTCCCGGGTGACCACCGACCCCGCGCCGATGACGGAGTTGTCCCCGATCGTGACGCCCGGGCACACGATGACGCCGCCCCCGAGCCAGACGTTGTCGCCGATCGTGATCGGCTTCGAGCCCTCGAGCTTGTCCTTGCGGGGCTGCGGCTCGATCGGGTGGATCGGGGTCAGCAGCTGCACGTTCGGGCCGATCATGCAGTCGTCGCCGATGTGGATCGGCGCGACGTCGAGGGCCGTGAGGTTGAAGTTCACGAAGGTGCGGGCGCCGACGTGGATGTTCGTGCCGAGGTCGACGTGCAGCGGCGGGCGGATGCCCGAGCCCTCGCCGAGGGTGCCGAGCAGGTCGGTGAGGATCGCGCGCGCCGCCGCGTCGTCGAGGAGCGCGACCCGGCCGTAGGCCTCCGCCAACCGCGCCGACCGGCGGGTGAGGTCCTCGATCTCCTCGTCGGCGACGTACAGGTCGCCCGCGAGCATCCGTTCGAGGTGGGAGCGCGGGTCGTCGGCGAAGTAGTCGGTCGTCATGCGGACGATGCTAGGGAGCACCGTGCTGACCGCGCCGCGTCACCAGACCGGCGGTCGCCGCTCCGGCCACCGCAGCCGCGCCTCCAGCTGCGCCGCGAGGGCCAGCAGCACGTGCTCGCCGCCGGGCCGCCCGACGAGCTGCACGCCCATCGGCAGCCCCGCGGGGGCGCCGGCGTCGGGCTCGGTCCAGTGCGTCGGGACGGTGATCGCGGGCAGGCCGCACACGTTGAGCATCGACGTGTACGGCGTGTACTCGCACTGCTGGGCGAAGTTCCGCTCCGGGTCCTGGGCGTCGTACCAGCCGAGCGGGCGCGGGGTGAGCGCCATCGCGGGCAGCAGCACCGCGTCGTACTGCTCGACCCGGGCGACCATCGTCCGCTCGAAGGCCGCGAGCGCCCCGACGGCCTCGACGAGCTGCCGCGCGGGGACCACCCGGCCGCGCTCGATCAGCCACTGCGTCAGCGGCTCCAGCAGCGCCAGCCGCTCGGGGTCGTCGATCGGCACGGCGGCGGCGCCGGCCATCCACAGGGTCCGGAACGCCGGCGCGTACGCGGGGTCGGGCTCCCAGGTGCCGGTGTCCACGACGGCGTGGCCGAGGCCGTCGAGCGCGGTCGACCCGGCGTCGAGCGCGGCCCGCGCCTCGGGGCCGAGCACGATGTCGTACGCCCCTTCCCACGCGCTGAACGTGCTGACGCCGATCCGGAAGGCCGCCCGCCCGTCCGGGGTCCGGCCCTGCTGCGCGGCGTCGAGGTAGGAGCCCCGCGGGCCGGCGGCCGTGCGGAGCGTCCGCGGGTGGTCGACTGTGCCGTCCGCGCGCCGCGGCAGCATGCCCTCGAGCAGCAGCGCGGCGTCCGCGGTGGTCCGGGCGATCGGCCCGTGCACGACGAGCCCGCCCAGCGACTCCACGCCACCGCCGGCCGGCAGCAGCCCGCGGGTGGTCTTCAGCCCGACGAGCCCGCAGGCGGCCGCGGGGATGCGGACCGACCCGCCGCCGTCGGACCCCGGCGCGACCGGGAGCAGCCCGGCGGCCACCGCGACGGCCGCTCCGCCGCTCGACCCGCCCGACCCGCGCGAGGGGTCCCAGGGGTTGCGCGCGGGCGGCCCGACGAGGGTCTCGGTGTACGAGGGGAACCCGAGCTCGGGCGCCGCGGTCTTGCCGAGCGACACGATGCCGGCGTCGTCGAGCACCCGGGTGATGTCGCTGCTGACCTCGGGCACGTACCGGTACGGCCCGGCGAACGCCCGCGAGCCGAAGCCCGTCGGCACGCCGACCCGGTCGGTGAGGTCCTTGTCGGCCGTGGGCAGTCCCCAGAGCGGGGCATCCGGTCCGGGGCGGGCGTCGCGGCGCAGGGCGGCGGCGCGCTCCCGGGCGAGGTCCGGCGTGACCGTCGCGAAGGCGCCGAGCCCGGGGTCGCGGTCCGCGATGCGGGCCAGGTAGTGCTCGGCGAGGTCGGCGGGGTCGAGCTCGCCGGACCTCAGCAGGTCACGGAGGGCCAGGGCGGTCATCTCGTGCAGCGCGGTCACCCGGCCAGCCTAGGCACGCGGCGGCCCGGGCGACGGGGCCGCCCCGGCGAGCACCTACCCGGCGCCGCGCCGCGCGGCAGGGGCGCACCCGGGTGCGACGGTCCCGCGCGAGCATGGGCCCCATGCCCGCCGACGTGACGCTCGAGGACCGCCTCCCCACCCCGCAGGAGCACCGCCGCCTGGCCGAGGCCGTCGGCTGGGCCCACGCGTTCGACTGGCCGTCCCAGCCCGCGTCGCTCGCCGGCTCGACCCTGGGCGTCGTGGCCGTGGCCGCCGACGGCGAGACCGTCGGCATGGCGCGGGTCGTCGGCGACGGCGTGAAGTACTTCATGGTCCAGGACGTCGTCGTGCTCCCCGACCGGCAGGGGCGCGGCATCGGGCGGGCGCTGCTCGCGCGGGTGCTGGACCTGATCGCCCGGCGCGCGCCGGCGCCGGCGTTCGTCACGCTGTTCGCGACGGCCGAGGGCAGCGCGCTCTACCGGGCGGCGGGGTTCGAGGTCGGCGACATGACGGGCATGGTGCGCGTGGTCGAGCCCCGGCTCTGAGCACACCCGCGCACCGGCGCACCGCGCCGCGTCAGGCGCCCTCCGGCACCAGCCGCAGCGTCACGTCCACGCCCTGCGGACCCACGACGGACCCGACGATCCGCGGCCCGAACCGGTCGTACTTCGCGTGGTACGCCGCGTCGACGGCGTCGCGCGCGGCCGGGTCGGCGGCCTCGAACCGCACGTCCCGGGTGACGCCGCCGGCCTCGACGCGGCCGCGGCCGGACGCCTGCGCGCGGCGGAACCAGCCGCTCCCCGGGCCGTACGCCGAGCGGACCACGAGGTCGTCGCCGACCCGCACCACCCAGATGGTCACGGCCGGCCGGAGGGCGCCGTCCGGCCGGGAGGAGGCGAGCCGCAGCTCCTCCGCCCGGCCGATCCGCTCGAGCTCGACGGCGGTCCAGCCGCTCATCGCGCCCCACCCCCGGCGTACTGCGCGTCGTCGACCGGCTCGGCCCACGTGGTCTCCGAGCCGTCCCGGGCGTCGGTCGTCTCCCACATCGCCAGGTGCTCCATGAAGGCGTCGGGGCCGGCGCCGTGCCAGTGCTCCTCGCCCGGCGGGCACCAGACGGTCTGCCCCGGCAGCGCCTCGACCACGCGCCCGTCGCGGGTCCCGACGCGGGCGACGCCCTGGGTCACGCGCAGCGACTGCCCCACGGCGTGGCTGTGCCAGTGCGTGCGGGCTCCGGGTGCGAACCGGACGACGTTGACCCGCAGCCGCGACGGGGCGGGAGGGGCGGCGAGGACGTCGAACCAGACGTCGCCGGTGAACAAGGCGGACGGGCCGGCGGTCGTCGGCTCCTGGGTGCGGATCTCCACGCGGGTCTCCTCGGTGCGCTCGGCGCCGCGCGGACCGCGGCGCACCGTCCCAGCAGACACCCGGGCCGTCGCACCCGGGAGACCCCGCCGTGACGGGTACTGGCAGGACCTGCCAGCCGCGCCGCGCCGGACGTACCGTCGAGGCATGGACAACCGCGACGAGGTGCGTGACTTCCTGGCGTCCCGCCGGGCGCGGATCACGCCCGCCCAGGCCGGGCTCACCGCCTACGGGTCGAACCGCCGCGTCGCCGGACTGCGCCGCGAGGAGGTCGCGATGCTGGCCGGGGTGTCCTCCGACTACTACGTGCGCCTGGAGCGGGGGAACCTGTCGGGCGTCTCCGAGTCGGTGCTGGGCGCGATCGCCCGGGCGCTGCAGCTCGACGAGGCGGAGACCCTGCACCTGCACGACCTCGCCCGCGCCGCCGGCCCCCGCACCACGCGCGCCCGCCGCCGGCCCACGCCGCCCGTGCCGCCGAGCGTCCAGGTGATGCTCGACGCGATGACCGGGGCGCCCGCGGTGGTGCGGAACGACCGGCTCGACATCCTCGCGACCAACGCGCTCGGCCGGGCGCTCTACGCGCCGCTGTTCACCGGGCCGTCCCACGTCGAGGGCCGCCCCGCCAACCACGCGCGGTTCGCCTTCCTGGACCCCGCCGCCCACGACTACTGGGTCGACTGGGAGAAGGCCGCGAAGGACACGGTCGGCATCCTGCGCGGCGTCGCGGGTCGCGACCCGCACGACAAGGCGGTGCACGACCTCGTCGGCGAGCTGTCCACCCGCAGCGAGGAGTTCCGCGAGCGCTGGGCCCGGCACGACGTGCACCTGCACCGCGGCGGGCTCAAGCACATCCAGCACCCGGTCGCCGGGCGGCTGGACCTCATGTACGACACGCTGCCGATCGCGCAGGCGCCCGGTCTGACGATGCTCGTGTACACGGCCGCTCCCGGGACGGCATCGGCCGACGCCCTGCAGCTCCTGGCGAGCTGGTCCGCGAGCGCCGACCCCGCCGCGGCGGCGGAGCCGTCGCCCGCGACCCCCACGACCGCCGTCGGCTGACCGACCGCGGCCGCACCCGCACGCACCCGTCCCGTCCGGCCGGGTGCACCCCGTCGACCCCACGGAAGGCACCGCCATGCACACCCGCACGCTCGGACAGGGGCTCGAGGTCTCGGCCGTCGGCCTCGGCGCCATGGGCATGTCCCAGTCCTACGGCCCCAACCCCGGCGACCGCGACGACATGATCGCGGTGCTCCGCGGGGCCGTGGACCTCGGTGTCACGTTCGTCGACACCGCCGAGGTCTACGGCCCGTACGTCAACGAGGAGCTGGTCGGCGAGGCGCTCGCGCCGGCTCCGGGTCGAGGCGATCGACCTCTTCTACCAGCACCGGGTCGACCCGGACGTGCCGGTCGAGGACGTCGCCGGGACGGTGGGCGAGCTGGTGGCCGAGGGCAAGGTGAAGCACCTCGGGCTGTCCGAGGCGGGCGCGGCCACGATCCGCCGCGCGCACGCCGTGCACCCCGTGACCGCGGTGCAGTCGGAGTACTCGCTGTGGACGCGCGACCCCGAGCCCGAGGTGCTGCCGACGTGCGCGGAGCTCGGCATCGGGTTCGTGCCGTTCAGCCCGCTCGGCAAGGGGTTCCTCACCGGCACCGTCGACTCCTCGACGACGTTCGCGGAGGGTGACATCCGGCACCGGGTCCCCCGGTTCACCGCCGAGAACCGGGACGCGAACGAGGCGCTCGTGGGGCGGGTCCGCGCGCTGGCCGAGGCCCGCGGGGCCACGCCGGGGCAGGTCGCGCTCGCGTGGCTGCTCGCGCAGCAGCCGTGGGTCGTGCCGATCCCGGGCACGCGGCGGCTGTCCCGGGTGCAGGAGAACGCGGACGCCACGACGGTGGCCCTGTCGGCCGACGAGCGGGCCGAGCTCGACGCCCTCGCGACGACGGTGGGCGTCTCGGGCAACCGCTACGACGACGCGGGCATGGCGATGGTCGGCCGCTGAGCGCGGCCGGCACCCCGGCCTACGGTTTCCCGCGCAACCGCCCGCGATCGGCGTGGGCGCGGCCGGAAACCGTAGGCCGCGCCCACGCGGCGACCGGGGTCAGGCGCGCGGAAGCGGGCGCGGGGGCGCGGACGGCTGGTCCGGGAGCAGGGCGACCACCGTGGTGAGCACGCCCCACACCAGCGCCGGTCGGGTGTGCGCGAACCGCACGCCGGCGGCGCGGCGGCGCTCGCCCCGGCGGAACACGGCGCGCTCGATCGCGACGACCGACGCCACGGACCCGGCGAGCACCGCGGCGCCCGCGCCCACCGCCGACGCGCGGCCGCCCGGCGACATCGAGCCCCACATCGCCGCCCAGTCGACCTGCTCGGCCTCGGGGTCCTGCGCGTCGGCCTCGCGCTGGGCGCGCACCTCGGCGAGCCCGCGGCGCATGTCCGGCACGGACGTGGCGATGACCACGGCGGTCAGGGCGGCCTTGGCCCAGCCGCGGCCGGCGCGGGACCGGATCAGGTCCGGCGCGGCGTAGTAGGCGGTCGCGGCCAGTCCGCCGACCGCGGCGTTCAGCACGCGGGAGACGGGCGGGGTGGACGGCATGACGGATCCTCCGAGGTGGTCGACGGGTCGTCCCGTCACGCTAACCAGCGACCCGCGCGGCCCACATCCGTCCTGCGGCGGAGCGGCGTGGTCCGTCCGGCGGACCACGTCCAGGCCGGGGCCGGTGCCCCGCGGCGCACCGGCACGCCCGAGCGGCACCGCCCGGTCGGGCGGATCGGCTGGTCAGCGCTTCCCCCGCTGGCGGCGCCGTCCGGCGCGAGCGATGATCGCGGCCGGAACCGCCCCCCCGGCGGGCCCGCCGATCCCCGAGCCGCGAGGAGACCCATGCCCGACGGCACCCGCCCCGTCCGCCTCCAGGACGCCGGCCCGCCGCCGGACCTGCTGCTCGCCCCGCTCCCGGCGACCGTCGCCGACGCGCTCCGGGCGGCCACCGGCTGGCCGGACCACCTGCGCCCCGGCGCCGGGTCGACCGCCGCGCTCTGGGAGCTCCTCGCCACGCTCGCCGCCCACGACCTCGCGGTCGCGCGGGCCGTGGAGCCGCACCTCGACGCGCGCGCGATCCTCGACCAGACCGGGACCGGCAGCCCCCTCGACGCCGCCGCGACCACCTGGGGCGTGTACGCGGCCGAGGGTCCCGGCCCGGCGCTCACGGCCACTGCGGTCGACGACGGCTGGCTCCTCGAGGGCACCAAGCCCTGGTGCTCGCTGGCCGGCGACCTGGACGCCGCGCTCGTCACCGCCCGCGTGGCGGACGACGACGCCCGCCGCGGCCTGTTCGCCGTCGATCTGCGGGCACCCGAGGTCCAGCCCGTCGACGCCCCCTGGCCGTCGCGCGGCCTCGCGGAGATCCCGAGCACCCCGGTCCGGTTCGACCGGGCGCGCGCGACGCTGGTCGCCGAGGGCGTTTGGTACCTGGACCGCCCGGGCTTCTGGTGGGGCGCGATCGGCGTCGCGGCGTGCTGGTTCGGCGGGGCGGTCGGCGTCGCCCGGCGCCTGCACGCGCACGCCGCGGCCCGCCCCGACGACCGGCTGCTCGCGATGCACCTCGGCGCGGTCGACGAGCGGCTGGCCGCCGCGCGTGTGGTCCTCGCGGACGCCGCCGCCCGCGTCGACGCGTCGGGCGCGGCCACCCGCGGCGGGCTCGACCCGGAGCCGGAGGAGGCCCGCGCCGCCGGCCGGGTGCTCGCGAAGCGCGTGCGCGCGACCGTGGCCCGCACCTGCGAGGACGTGCTGCGGCTCGCCGGCCACGCGCTCGGCCCGGGGCCGCTGACCCAGGAGCCCGAGCACGCCAAGCGCGTCGCCGACCTGGAGGTCTACGTCCGGCAGCAGCACGCGGAGCGCGACGACGCGTCGCTCGGCGGCCTGCTCGCGGCGGGGCCGGCGCCGTGGTGATCTTCGACGGCCGGGCGGGCGGCACCCCGGCCGGCATCTGGGAGGCCTCCGCGCGGTTCGCCGCCCTGCCCGGGCTGGCGCTGCCCGCGGGCCGCACGGTCGTCGTGGCGGCGCACCCCGACGACGAGACCCTCGGCGCCGGCGGCCTGCTGCACCGGCTCGCGGAGGCCGGGCGGCCGGCGGACGTCGTCGTCGTCACCGACGGGGCGGGCTCGCACGCCGGCTCCGTCACCCTGGCTCCGGAGGACCTGGTCCCGATGCGGGCGCGCGAGCTGGCGGCGGGCGTCGCGGTGGCGTCCCCGGGGTCGACCGTCACCATGCTCGGCTTCCCCGACGGCGGGACGCGCGAGCACCGCGAGGCGGTCGCGGCGGCGCTGCGCGCGGCGGTCGGCGACGAGCCGCTCGCCGTCCTGGTCGCGCCCTGGCGCGGGGACGGCCACCGGGACCACCGCGTCGTCGGGGAGGTCTGCGCCGAGCTCGCGGCCGAGACGGGCGCGCGGCTGCTCGAGTACCCCGTCTGGCTGTGGCACTGGGCGACGCCGGACCACGCCGACGTGCCCTGGGACCACCTGCGCGCGCTGCCCCTCGACGACCGGGACCTCATCGCGAAGCGCCGCGCGCTCGCGCAGCACGTCACCCAGACGCAGCCCTGGTCGCCCGCACCCGAGGACGCCGCGCCGCTGCACCCGGAGTTCCTGCGGAACTTCGACCGGGACGTCGAGCCGTTCGTGGTCGCCGACGACCTGCCCGCCGGCGTCCCGACGGAGTACTTCGCCGGGAAGTACGAGCGGCGCGACGACCCGTGGGGGCTCGCGACGCGGTGGTACGAGGAGCGCAAGCGGGCGCTCACGCTCGCGGCGCTGCCGGCTCGGCGGTACGGCTCGGTGCTGGAGATCGGCTGCTCGGTCGGCACGCTCACGGCTGAGCTGGCCCGGCGGGGCGACCGGCTGCTGGCGACCGACGTGGTGCCGGCCGCGGTCGAGGCCGCCCGGGAGCGGGTCGCGGGCCAGCCGCACGTGACGGTGCGCCGGCACGACGCCCGGGCCGGGGTGCCCGCGGGACCGTACGACCTCGTCGTGCTGTCCGAGGTCGCGTACTACCTCACCCGACCCGAGCTGCTCGACCTGGTGGAGCGGCTGCGCGCCGAGCTCGCGCCCGGTGCCACCGTGCTCGGCTGCCACTGGCGGCACCCCGTCGCCGAGCACGCCCAGACCGGCGACGACGTCCAGGCGACGCTCGACCGTGCGCTGGGGCTGGCGCGCGTGGCGACGTACCGGGACGCGGACGTGGCGCTCGACGTGTGGTCCGCCGACCCCGCGTCCGTGGCGGAGCGCGAGGGCCTGCTGCCGTGACCCGGCGACCGGCGGCCGCGCGCCCGCCCGTCGAGCGGCTGCTGGTCGTCGTGCCCGTCCACGACGAGGAGGAGCTGCTGGCCGCGTGCCTGGCCTCCGTCGCGGCGGCCGCCGACGCCGCGGGAGCCCCGGTGGACGTCGTGGTCGTCCTCGACGACTGCCGCGACGGGTCCGCCGCGGTCGCTGCGACGGCGGGCGTGCGCACGCTGACCGTGCGGGCGGGAGCGGTCGGCGCGGCGCGGGCGGCCGGGGTCGCCGCCGGCCTCGCGCTGCGGGACGCCGACCCGCGCTCGGTGTGGATCGCCTGCACCGACGCCGACACCGTCGTGCCCCCGCACTGGCTGCGCGGGCACCGCGCGCTCGCGGACGCCGGCGCCGACGTGGTGGTCGGCACCGTCCGCCCCGACCCGCGCGACCTCGCCCCGCGGCAGCTCGCCGCCTGGCGCGCCACCCGGGTCCCCGGCCGGCCGAACGGGCACGTGCACGGCGCGAACCTCGGGGTCCGCGCGGACGCCTACCTCCGCGCGGGCGGCTTCGCCCCGCTCGTCGAGCACGAGGACGTCGACCTCGTGGCGCGCCTGCGGGCGGACCCCGAGGTCGTGGTGCGGGCGTCCGACGAGGTGGACGTCGTGACGTCCGGGCGCACGGTCGGCCGCACCCCGGGCGGCTACGCGGGCTACCTGCGGGACGCGTTCCCCGCCTGACGCGCCGTCGGGTCAGCCCTCGGCCGGGCCGATCGGCAGAGGCTGCCCGTCCCGCAGCAGGTCACCCGCGCGGGCCTTCGCGGTGCTGATGTCGACCTCCCACAGCTCGGCGAGCCGCTCCGCGTCGCCGAGACCGTACCCGGAGTCCCAGAACGCCTCGGCCGGGTCACCGGCCGCGGACCCGGCGGCGGACTCGGCCGCGCCCGGCGCGATCGGGGCGGCGCCGCCGTCGAGCAGCAGCTGCCCGGCGCGCGCCTTGGCGGTCGTCGCGTCGGTCTGCCACAGGTCCTCGAGCGCCGCGACGTCGTCCGACGTGTACCCGGCGTCCCAGAACGCCTGGTACTGCTCGCGGGTGTAGCCGGCGGGCATGGCGCTCCAGTCGACGCCCACCGCCCGCGCGGCGTCCTCCACCGCGACCGCGAAGCCGGAGTACGGGTTCGCCGCCGCCGCGGCCCCCGCGCCGACGACCGCCAGGGTGGTCGTGACGACGCCCGCCGCCGCGATCCGGCCCGCGCGGGAGATCGGCAGCGCGCGGACGACACCGCGCGGGTGCGCGTCCGCGTCGGCCGCGACAGCCGCGGCGATCCGGTCGGCGGCGGCGGAGGTGGCGGCGGGCGCGGGCTCGCGCGAGCGGAGGGCGGCGGCGATGCGCGCCTCGACGTCGTCGGGCGTGCCGGACGGTGCGGCGGGGCGGTGCTCGGTCATGACGGCTCCGGGGAGGTGGGGTCGGCGCGCCGCAGGGTGACGAGCGCGCGCGAGGCGTGGGAGCGGACGGTGGCGGCGGAGGTGCCGAGGACGCTCGCGATGTCGGCGTCGGCGAGGCCCTCGTAGTAGCGGAGCACCAGGACGGTGCGCTGCCGGGGCGGCAGGTCGGCGAGGCGGCGCCACATGGCGTCCTCCTCCGCCAGGCCGTGCGCGTGGTCCCTGGCGCTCCCGGCGTGGGCGGCGAGCACCTCGTCGGCGGCGGGCCGGATCGTGCGGACGTGCCACCGGCGGCGCCAGGACAGGTGCTCGTTGGTGACCATCCGGCGCAGGTACAGGTCGGGCCGCTCCATGAGCGCGATGCGGTGCCACCGCACGTGCGCGCGCAGCAGCACCTCCTGCACGAGGTCGGCCGCGGTGTGCTCGTCGCCGACCAGGACCGTCGCGTACCGGAGCAGGCCGGGGAGGTGCGTGCGGACGAGGTCGTCGAGACCGCCGGCGCCCCCCTCCGCCGCGCGGGGACCCTCGCGGACGGGCAGCGGCACGACCCGCGGCGTCGGTGCGCTCTCCGGGCCCGGCACGGGCAGGTAGGTCGTCATGCCCCGACCCCCGCGAGCGCCGCGAGCGCCCCGGCCGGGTCCCGCGCGGCGTCGGCCCCGGGCGGGGGAACCGGGCGGTCGTCGAGGCAGCGCAGCAGCAGCCGCTCGACCAGGGCCGCCCGGCCGACGATCTCCGCCGCGTCGGCCGACCCCGGCAGGATCCGCACCTCGACGGTGTCCCGGACCGGACGGGCGGCGACGAGCTGGGAGAGGTTCACGTCGGCGTACTTGGTGACCCCGGTCCCGCGGGCCGCCGCCGCGAGGTCGGCCCAGGCCGCGGGCTCGTCGCGCTCGTCGCGCTCGACCAGCGCCACCAGCTCGGCGGGCAGCGGCGCGAGCCGCCGGCACGCGGGGTTGGTCCCGAGCGTCGCCCAGAGCGGCTCCCGCCACCGCCCGAACAGCCGGACCAGGTTCGCGAACGCGGTCGGCCGCCGGAACGGCGACCCGTCGACGTGCAGGTGCACCGCGGCCTCGACCGGCACGGTGAACCCGAGCGCCCGGGCCGGGGCGAGCAGCGCGTCGAGCGCGGCGCCGTGGTCCCGGGTCAACGGCGGCGTGATCACCTCGCACGGTCGCTCGCGGCCGCCGGGCAGCGGCATCGCGACCGCCACGGTGGCGCCGGTGGCGTCGTTGACCCGCGCCGCGCCGCCGACCAGCTCGACCACCGTGCCGAACAGCGCCGCGACCGGCGCGAGCACGTCCGGCAGCGCGGCGGCGGGGTCGACCTGCCGCTCGACGAGCCGCAGCAGCCGGGCGTCGTCGCACAGCACCCGGTACCAGCCGCGGTGCCCCGGCGGCGTGCGCGGGGCCGCGGCGAGGTCGGCCTCGATCGTGATGTCGTCGACCAGCCGGGCGACCGGGGCGCCGTCCGGCCCGACGACGTCGAACGCCGGCGACAGGTGCCGGAACAGCCCGACCCCCGGCACCGCGGACGGCTCGGAGTCCGTGTGGGACGACCGCCGCACCGACCCGCCGCACCGGGCGGCGAGGTCGTCGGCGAGCACCTGCCGGTCGGAGCCGGCGGGCGCGAGCAGCTCGACCTCGAACCCGGTGCGCAGGGTCAGCGTGGCGATGGTCGTCTCCTGGGCCGTCCGCGGTGCCGGGGTCACGTCAGGCGCCGGCCGGGGTGCCGGACGGGGCCACCGGGACAGTCTGCCCGTCGATCAGGCGCTGACCGGCGCGCGCCTTGGTCTCGACCGTGTCGGTGCTCCACAGGTCGGCCAGCTCCGCGACGTCCTCGCCGGTGTACCCGGCGGCGAAGAACGCGTCGATCGCGGCCAGCGCCTCCGGCGACAGCTCCGGGGTGGCGTGGGTGCCGGGGGCGAACGGCAGGGCGGCGCCGTCCAGCACCGCCTGGCCGGCGCGGGCCTTCGCCTCCGTCTCGTCGACGGACCACAGCTCCTCCAGCGCGACCAGGTCCTCGGCCGTGTAGCCCGAGGTCCAGAACGCGCGGTACTGCTCCTCGGTGTAGTCCGCGGGCATCTCGCTGAAGTCGGTGCCCTCGTTCGCGGCGTCGAACTCCGCGACGAGCTCGGGCCGGGGCTCGACGGTGAACGCGCCCGTGGCGGCGGCCAGGCCGGCGCCGGCGAGGCACAGGCCGGACGCGGCGACGCCGATGGTCAGCAGGCGGACGGACCGCGAGCGGGTGGGGCGGGTGGTGCTGGTCACGGGGACCTCCAGGTGGGTGGGACGTGCGTGCCCCCCTAGAACGCGGCCCGCCCCCCGGATGTGGAGTCCTGGCCGGGTCGGATCTCGCCGGGCGCCGCCACGGGTGCCCCCGCCACCTCCGCGTCGAACCGCACCGGCCCGGCCCCGCGCTCCCCCAGCACGTCGTCCGGGTTGAGCAGCGCGCACGCCTTGAGGGACAGGCAGCCGCAGCCGATGCAGCCGGCGAGGTCCCGCTCCAGCCGCTCGATGGTGCGCCGGCGCTCCTCCAGCCGCTCCTTCCACTCCCGGGACAGCCGCCGCCACTCGCCGGTGGTCGGGGCGCGGGAGATCGGCACCGCGGCGAACACCTCGCTGAGCTCGGCCAGCGGGACGCCGAGCCGCTTCGCCACGACGATCAGCGAGATCCGCCGGAGCATGTGCCGGGCGTACCGGCGCTGGTTGCCGGCCGTCCGGGTCGACACGATGAGGCCGCGGCGCTCGTAGAAGTGCAGGGCGGAGACGGGCACGCCGGTGCGGCGGCTCACCTCGCCGACGGACAGCGTGTCCTCCGGCTCCACGGGTCCTCCTCGGTACGACGCGGCGATCGGCCTCAGTCGCCGCGCACCTGGAGCGGCAGCGTGGCGATCACCGGGTGGTCGAAGGTCTGCGCCCCGGTCCGTGCGGCGCCGCCGGGCGAGCCGAGGGTGTCGAAGAACTCGACGTTGGCCTTGTAGTACTCGCTCCACTGCTCGGGGACGTCGTCCTCGTAGTAGATGGCCTCGACGGGGCAGACCGGCTCGCAGGCGCCGCAGTCCACGCACTCGTCGGGGTGGATGTACAGCGAGCGCTTGCCCTCGTAGATGCAGTCGACCGGGCACTCCTCGATGCACGCCTTGTCCTTGACGTCCACGCAGGGCTGGGCGATCACGTACGTCACGAGGCCTCCGTCCGGGCCCGCGCCCCGGCGGCCGGGCCCGCCTCGACGCTAGGACCTCAACCATGGTCGAGATCAAGGCGCGGTGGCCGAGGTCACACCCCGCGGTCCAGCGCCGCGAGCCACCGGCGGAGCAGCCGCTCGAGCTCCGCCGCGTGCTCCTCGGGGCCGAGCAGGTCGAGCAGCCGCCGCTCGTTCGCCATGTGCGCGGTGAACGCCGCGTCGATCGCCTCCCGGCCGCGCGGCGTGAGCGCGACGACCCGCCCGCGGCCGTCGACGGCGCTGGGCCGGCGGGTGACCAGGCCGGCGCGCTCCAGCCGGTCGACCCGCTTCGTCATCGCCCCGGTGGTGACCATCGTGTGCGCCGCGAGGTCGCCCGGCGCGCGCTCGTACGGCTCCCCCGCCCGGCGCAGCGCGGCGAGCACGTCGAACTCGCCCTCGCCGAGCCCGTGCTCCCGGTAGACCTCGGTGATCTCGCCCGTGAGGGCGAGCGCGAGCCGGTGCAGCCGACCGATGACCCCCTGCGGGCGCACGTCGACGTCCGGCCGCTCGCGTGCCCACTCCTGCTGGATGCGGTCGACGTGGTCGGGTGCCATGCCGCGATCCTATCTTCCACGGAAGGTATAGTCGCTTCCGTGGAAGACAACCGCCGGTGGCTGCCGATCGCCGCGATCGCGCCGGTCCTCTGGGGCAGCACCTACTACGTCACGCGGCACACGCTGCCCGCCGACAGCCCGCTGTGGGGCGGCGTCCTCCGTGCGCTCCCGGCGGGGATCGTGCTGCTCGTGCTGGCCCGCCGGCTGCCGCGCGGGTCGTGGTGGTGGCGGTCGTCCGTGCTCGGGACCCTCACCGTCGGGGCGTTCTTCGCGCTGGTCTACGTCGCGGCGCAGGCGCTGCCGAGCAGCATCGCGTCGACCGTGATGGCCGTCGGGCCGGTCGCGATGATGCTCGCGGCGTGGGTGCTGCTCGGCCAGCGCCCGCGGCTGCGCGCCGTGGTCGGCGGCGTGCTGGGGATCGTCGGCGTGGCGGTCATGCTGCTCGGCGGCGGGGACGGCGCCGGGCTCGACCCGCGCGGGATCCTCGCCTCGGTCGCCGCCATGCTCATGTCGTCGGTCGGGTACGTGCTGGCGAACCGCTGGCAGGGCGAGGTCGAGGTGCTGCCGCTGACCGCCTGGCAGCTCGTCGCGGGGGCGCTGGTGCTGCTGCCGGTGGCGGTCGCGGTCGAGGGGGCGCCGCCGGCGCTCGACGGCACGGCGCTGCTCGGGTTCGCGTACGTCTCGCTGATCGCGACCGCCGTGGCGAACGTGGCGTGGTTCGCCGCGCTGCAGCACCTCGGGCCGTCGACGGTCGGGCTGGTGGGGCTGCTCAACCCGGTGACGGGCGTGCTGCTCGGGACGGTGCTCGCGGCGGAGGTGCTGTCGTGGCGGCAGGTCGTGGGCATCGCGGTGGTGCTGGGGGCGATGGCGCTGGGCGCGACCCGGGCGCGGCGCCGGGTGCCGGAGGTGGTCGGCCCGCGGTAGCCCTGTCGCCGAGCTCGGTGCTCCCCGCCGAGTTCGGTGCTCCCCGGCACCGAGCTCGGCGACAGGCACCGAAGACGACGCGCCGCGCTCAGGACCCCGCGCGGTCCAGCGCGAGGTTGAGCTCCAAGACGTTCACGCCCGCCTGGCCCAGGAAGCCCAGGTCCGGCCCGGTGGTGGCCGCCGCCACCAGCCCGCGGACCTCGTCCTCGGGCAGCCCGCGCGCGGCCGCGACCCGCGGCGCCTGCAGCTCCGCGTACGCGGGGCTGATCTGCGGGTCGAGCCCCGAGCCCGACGCGGTCACGGCGTCCGCCGGCACCGCCGCCACGTCGACCCCTTCGAGGGCCGCGACGGCCTCGCGGCGCGACTCGATCGCGGCGATCAGGTCCGGGTTCTCCGGCCCCAGGTTCGACCCCGACGACGCGGCCCCGTCGTACCCGTCGCCGGCCGCGGACGGCCGGGACTGGAAGTACTGCGGCAGCGGCGCGCCGTCGGCGTCGGTGAACGACTGGCCGATCAGCGACGACCCGACGACGGCGCCGTCCGCCCCGGTCACGAGGGACCCGTCGGCCCGCACCGGCATCAGCCGGCCGAGCCCCGTGACGAGCAGCGGGTACGCGACCCCGAGGATCACGGTGAGGACCAGCATCGCCCGCAGGGAGACGACGAGGTGCGACCAGGTGGTGCGAGGGGAGCTCACGGCTCTCTCCTTCAGTCCGAGGGGGGTCAGAAGCCGGGCAGCAGGCTGACGACCAGGTCGATCAGCTTGATGCCGAGGAAGGGCGCGACGACGCCGCCGAGGCCGTAGACCAGCAGGTTGCGGCCGAGGATCGACGACGCGGCCGCGGCGCGGTACCGCACCCCGCGCAGGGACAACGGGATCAGCGCGACGATGACCAGCGCGTTGAACACGATCGCGGAGAGGATCGCGGACGCGGGCGATGACAGCTGCATGATGTTGAGCGCTGCCAGGCCCGGGAACACCCCGGCGAACAGCGCGGGGATGATCGCGAAGTACTTCGCGACGTCGTTCGCGATGGAGAAGGTCGTCAGCGCGCCGCGGGTGATGAGCAGCTGCTTGCCGATCCGGACGACGTCGATCAGCTTGGTCGGGTCCGAGTCGAGGTCGACCATGTTCCCGGCCTCCTTGGCGGCCGAGGTGCCGGTGTTCATCGCCACGCCGACGTCCGCCTGCGCGAGCGCGGGGGCGTCGTTGGTGCCGTCCCCGGTCATCGCGACCAGGTTGCCGCCCTCCTGCTCCCGCTTGATGAGCGCGAGCTTGTCCTCCGGGGTGGCCTCGGCGAGGAAGTCGTCGACGCCGGCCTCGGCGGCGATGGCCTTGGCGGTCAGGGGGTTGTCGCCGGTGATCATCACCGTGCGGATGCCCATGGCGCGGAGCTCGGCGAACCGCTCGGCCAGGCCGTCCTTGACGACGTCCTTGAGGTGCACGACGCCGAGGACCCGGCCGCGGCCGGACCAGTCCTTCGCGGCGACGACGAGCGGGGTGCCGCCGTCGGACGAGATGCCCTCGACCAGGCCGTCCAGCTCCCGGCGCACGGGAGCCGGCAGCGTCCCCTCCTCCTCGAGCCACGCGACGACGGCCGAGCCGGCGCCCTTGCGGATCCGGGTGACGTCCGGCAGGTCGACGCCGCTCATCCGGGTCTGCGCGGTGAACGGCACGACCTCCGTGCCGGCGGCGATGGTCGCGGCGTCGCCCGCCACGCCCTGCCCGGCGGCGAGGTCGACGATCGACTTCCCCTCCGGGGTCGGGTCGGCGGCGGAGGCCTGGGCGGCGGACCGCACCAGGTCGTGCGCGTCCACCCCGGCCAGCGGCAGGAAGGCCACGGCCCGCCGGTTGCCGTAGGTGATCGTGCCGGTCTTGTCGAGCAGCAGGGTCGTGACGTCGCCCGCCGCCTCGACGGCGCGGCCGGACATCGCCAGCACGTTCCGCTGCACCAGCCGGTCCATGCCGGCGATGCCGATGGCCGACAGCAGCGCGCCGATCGTCGTCGGGATCAGGCACACCAGCAGGGCGACCAGCACCGGCACGCTCACCGACGCCCCGGAGTACCCGGCGATCGGGTTCAGGGTCAGCGCGACCACCACGAACACGATCGACAGCGACGCCAGCAGGATGTTCAGGGCGATCTCGTTCGGCGTCTTCTGCCGGGCGGCGCCCTCCACCAGGGCGATCATCCGGTCGACGAACGTCTCGCCGGGCTTGGACGTGATCCGCACGACGATCCGGTCGGACAGCACCCGGGTGCCGCCCGTGACGGCCGACCGGTCGCCGCCGGACTCCCGGACCACGGGCGCCGACTCGCCGGTGATGGCGGACTCGTCGACCGAGGCGATGCCCCAGACGATGTCGCCGTCCCCCGGGATCAGCTCCCCGGCGGTCACCACCACGACGTCGCCGAGCGCCAGGTCCGGCGAGGCGACCGGCCGGGTGCGGGCGCGCTCGGCACCCGGGTCGCGCACGGGGTCGTAGCCGTCGACCACCGCGGCCGTGGTGCTCGACCGGGTCTGCCGGAGACTGTCCGCCTGGGCCTTGCCGCGGCCCTCGGCGACGGCCTCCGCGAAGTTCGCGAACAGCACCGTGAGCCAGAGCCACACGGCGATGCCGGCGGTGAACGTGGCCGGGGTGTCGGTCCCGCCGGACTGCTCGGGGCCGCCGGTGAACGGCTCGACGACGGCCAGGACCGTGGTGAGCGCCGCACCGACCTCGACGACGAACATCACCGGGTTGTGCCACATCAGGCGCGGGTCGAGCTTGCGGAACGTGTCCGGGAGCGCCTCCCGGGCCTGGGCGGGGCTCAGCCCCCGGGGGCGGCGCGGGGCGGGCGCGGCCGGGTCGGCCGGGCCCGTCGTCGGGGCGGCGTCGTGCTGCAGGGCAGTGCTCATCGTCGTCACAGACCTTCCGCCAGGGGACCCAGCGCGAGAACGGGGAAGTAGGTCAGGGCGGTCACGATCACCGCGACGCCCGTGAGGAGGCCGACGAACTGCGGCCGGGAGGTGGGCAGGGTGCCGGCGGTGGCGGGGACCTTGTCCTGCGCGGCGAGCGAGCCCGCGAGCGCCAGCACCAGCACGATCGGGACGAACCGGCCGAGCAGGATCGCGACGCCCAGCGCGGTGTTGAACCACGGGGTGTTCGCGGTCAGGCCGGCGAACGCCGAGCCGTTGTTGTTCGCCGCCGACGTGAAGGCGTACAGCACCTCGGAGAAGCCGTGCACCCCGGGGTTCCAGATCGACGTGGACTCCACGGACTCCCGCACCGCCGGGACCGCGAACGACAGCGCGGTGCCGGCCAGGACGAGCGTCGGGGTCACCAGGATGTACAGGGACGCGAGCTTGATCTCGCGCGGGCCGATCTTCTTGCCCAGGTACTCCGGGGTGCGGCCGACCATCAGGCCGCCGACGAAGACCGCGATGACCGCGAGCACGAGCATCCCGTAGAGCCCGGACCCGACGCCGCCGGGGGCGATCTCGCCGAGCATCATGTTGACCATCGGGAACAGCCCGCCGAGCGCCGTGAACGAGTCGTGCATACCGTTGACCGCGCCGGTCGACGTCAGCGTGCTGACGCTGCCGAACAGCGTGGACGCCGCGAT
This sequence comes from Cellulomonas sp. PS-H5, assembly GCF_019265565.1. Taxonomy (NCBI): domain Bacteria; kingdom Bacillati; phylum Actinomycetota; class Actinomycetes; order Micrococcales; family Cellulomonadaceae; genus Cellulomonas; species Cellulomonas sp. PS-H5. Next base: position 53,253 of record NZ_JAHVCI010000011.1, on the reverse strand, counting down.
GCCGAACCGCTGCTCCTTGCCCTCCATCGCGGCGCCCGCGAGCTGCGGGGCGGTGCCCGCGCCGTGGCTCTCGACGACGGTGAGCAGGACGGTGCTGGCCAGGAAGATCGCGCCCATCGCGGCGAGGATCGCGTAGCCCTGCTTGTGCGAGCCGACCATGCGGCCGAACGTCCGGGGCAGCGCGAACGGGATCGCGAGCATGAGCACGACCTCGAACAGGCTGGTCCAGCCCGTCGGGTTCTCGAACGGGTGCGCGGAGTTCGCGTTGAAGAACCCGCCGCCGTTGGTGCCGAAGAGCTTGATGACCTCCTGCGAGGCCACCGGTCCGCCGGGGATCGACTGCACGCCGCCGGCCAGGGTGGTGACGTCCGTGGGGGCGGCCCAGTTCTGGATGACGCCGCCGGCGATCAGCACCACGGCCCCGACCACCGAGACCGGCAGCAGGACCCGCAGCGTGCCGCGGGTGAGGTCGACCCAGAAGTTGCCGATCGTGCCCGTGCGGCGGCGGGCGAACCCGCGCACCAGGGCGACCGCGACCGCCATGCCGACGGCCGCCGACACGAAGTTCTGCACCGCGAGCCCGAGGACCTGCACGGAGTACCCGAGCGTCTGCTCGGGCGAGTACGACTGCCAGTTGGTGTTGCCGACGAAGGACGCGGCCGTGTTGAACGCCAGGTCGGGACGGACCGCGGGCAGGCCCAGGTCCCACGGCAGCACGGCCTGCGCCCGCTGCAGCAGGTAGACGAGCAGGACGCCGACCAGGGAGAACGCCAGCACGCTGCGCACGTAGGAGCGCCAGGACTGCTCGGACCGGGAGTCGACGCCCACGAGCCGGTACAGGCCGCGCTCGACCCGCAGGTCGCTCGGCGACGTGTACACGTGGGCGAGGTAGTCGCCGAGCGGCCGGTACAGCGCCGCGATCACGACGGCCACGAGCAGCAGCTGACCCGCGGCCAGCCAGCCGGCCATCAGAACCGCTCCGGCTTCACGAGCGCCCACACCAGGTAGACGACCGCCGCGACGCCGAGCGCCGCCGCGACGAGGTCGAGGACGATCACAGCCTCTCGACCCCCGCGGCGACGGCGCTCACGAGCGCGAACAGGGCGACCACGGCCGCCACGAGCACCAGGTCCAGCACGGGGGGACTCCAGACGTCGAACCGCGCCGGCGGGCCCCGGGGTGGGCGCCGCGCCGGCGGACCCGGGTCGGTTCCCCGGGCCGAGTCCCATCCGACCCCCGCCGCGGCGCGGCGGCGGCCGTCCTCACGGGTTCCATACGGGCCGCGGCCGGTTCCTGACGGATCGCGTGCGGACGACCTCCAGGTCAGCCGACGTCGAGCCCCACCGCGCGCGAGCAGCGCTCGACCTCCTCGGCGGTGAGCGCCAGCTCGGCCGCCCGCGCGGAGTCGGCGATCGACGCCGCGCGCCGGGCACCCGGGATCGCGACCAGCACGTCGCTCAGCGCGAGCTCCCACGCGAGGACGACCTGCTGCGGGCTGACCCCGTGCGCCTCGCCGATCTCCCGGAACACGGAGAACCGGTCGCCGACGCCGCGGCCGCCGCCGCCCGTGCCGCCCAGCGGGCTCCACGGCAGGAACGCGATCCCGTGCTCCTCGCAGTACCGCAGCTCGTCGTAGCTGCCGGGGTGCCGCGGCGAGAACTCGTTCTGCACGCTCACCAGGCCGCCGTCGCCCAGCACCTGCTGCGCGATCTCGATCTCCTCGACGCTGGCGTTGGAGATGCCGATCTCGCGGATCTTGCCCTCCTGCTTGAGCGTCGCCAGGTGCTCCATGATCTCGCCGTAGACGAGCCACCGGTCGGGCCGGTGGTACTGGTACAGGTCGATCGCCTCGACGCCGAGCTCGCGCAGGGACTTCTCGACCGCCGACCGCAGGTAGGCCAGGGAGCCGTCGCGGCCCCACTGCTCGCCCTCGCTGCGGGTGATGCCGCCCTTGGTGGTGATCAGCAGGCCGTCGGTGTCACCGCCCCAGGTGCGGACGGCCTCCGCGACGATGCGCTCGTTGTGGCCCATCTGGTCCCACGTCGGCGCGTAGATGTCGGCGGTGTCGATGAGCGTGACGCCCGCGTCGAGCGCGGCGTGCACCGTCGCGATCGCCTCGTCGTGGTCCGGGTAGACCTTGTCGTTGTTCATCGACATCGGCATGGCGCCGAGGCCGATCGCGGAGACGGTGTACGGGCCGATGCTGCGGTGCTGCACGGGTGCTCCTTCGCGGCGGGTGCGCCCCGCGGCGGGCTGCGGCGGGGCCGGGGTCCAGCATGGCGCGGCTCCTGCAGCGGGGCCATCGCGGTCCGCCGCTCGTCAGAATACTGGCGTTGCGCCAGAATAGTTGCATCCGGTCTGGACGAGCGCGAGGATCGACGCATGGACCTGTCCGACCCGCTCCGGTCGCTCATCCCCAGCCTCGACTCCGCGGCCCTCGCGGTGCTGGCGGGCACGGAGTCGGCGCTGTCCGCCAGCCAGGTGACCCGCCTCGCAGGGCGGGGCAGCCGGGCCGGGCTGTCGCTGGTGCTGGAGCGCCTGAGCGTGACCGGCCTGATCACCGCCGAGCCGTCCAACACGGGAGCGATGTACCGCCTGAACCGGAGCCACGTGCTCGCCCCGGCGGTCGAGTCCGCGGTGGCCGCGCGCCGAGAGGTCGTGTCCCGCCTCCGCGCGGCGGTCGGGGCGCTGACGCCCGTGCCGGCGCACGCGTCGCTGTTCGGCTCCTTCGCGCGCGGCGCAGGCGACGAGGCCTCCGACCTCGATCTTCTGGTGGTGACACCGCCCGGCCTGGACCGGCAGGCTGAGTCGTGGCGCGCGCAGGTGCGGGCCCTGGAGGACGACGTGCTGACCTGGACCGGCAACACCCTCGAGCCCCTCGTGCTGTCCACCGACGAGCTCGTCGCCGCGGCCGCCGCCGGGGAACCGCTCGTGGAGGAGCTCGCGCGCGACGCCCTCGTGCTCGTCGGGTCGGCGTTCGACGCGCTCCTGCCCGGACGGAGCGGCCCGTCGTGAACGCACGGCGGCTCGCCACCCGGCGGCAGGACGCGCCGCACGCGACGGCGCGGCGGAGGATCGCGGAGAAGTACCTGGAGGTGGCCGAGCTGATCGAGGCCGAGGACGGCGCGGCGGTCAACGTCTGCGTCGGGCTGTGCGTCCTGGCAGGCATCGCCGCCGGTGATGCGATCTGCGTCGCCGCGACGGGCGAGCGGTATGCAGGTCAGGACCACGCCGCGGCGGCCGAGCTGCTGTCGCGGGTCGACAGCCGGCAAGGCAAGGGACTGCGCGATCTGGTCGCGCTCAAGCCGGCCGCCCACTACGGCACCGGCCTCCTGACCGACCGGGACCGTCGGGCCGCGCTCCGCGCGGCGGGGTCGCTGGTCGAGGAGGCCCGGGCACGCACGACCTGATCGCGCGTCCCGTCCCCTCACCCCACGCGGAAGCGGGCCACCAGGTCGTCCATCACCGCGTCCAGGCGTGCGTCGACCGCGCGGCGTGCCGGGTCGGCGTCGTGCCAGTCGACGATCTCCCGCGCGCCCTGCTCGAACCGGATCGTCGTCGCGAACTCCGGCACCAGCCGGCGCAGCTTCGTCGTGTCGAACACCATCGAGTGCGCCTTGTCCCCCAGCAGCCCCGCGCCCCACTCCGGGTCGGCCGCGGCGATCGCGACGGACGGCACGTGCACGATCCGCGGCTCGACGCCCGCGGCGGCCGCGAGCGCCCGCACGATCTGGTCCCAGGTGAGCGCGTCGTCCGAGGTGATGTGGAACGCCTCGCCGAGCGTCCGCGGGTTCCCGAGCAGCGGCACCATGCCGCGCGCGAAGTCCGCGTGGTGCGTCAGCGTCCACAGAGAGGTGCCGTCGCCGTGCACGACGACCTCCCGGCCCTGGCGCATCCGCTCCATCGCGGTCCAGCCGCCGTCGAGCGGCACGAGCGTCCGGTCGTACGTGTGCGAGGGCCGGACCACCGTCGCCGGGAAGCCCGAGTCGCGGTACTCCCGCACCAGCAGGTCCTCGCACGCGATCTTGTCCCGGGAGTACTGCCAGAACGGGTTGCGCAGCGGCGTCGACTCGGTGACCGGCAGCCGCTCCGGGGGCGTCTGGTAGGCCGACGCGGACGAGATGAACACGTACTGGCCGGTCCGCCCGGCGAACAGGTCGACGTCGGTCTGCACGTGCTCCGGGGTGAAGGCCACCCAGTCGACGACGGAGTCGAACTCGCGGGACCCGAGCGCGGCGCGCACGGACGCCGGGTCGCGCACGTCGGCCTGGACGACCTCGGCGCCGTCCGGGAGCGGGCGGGTCGCGCTCGACCCGCGGTTGAGGACCGTGACGTCGAGCCCTCGCTCGACGGCGAGCCGGGTGACGGCCGAGCTGATGACGCCGGTGCCGCCGATGACGAGGAGCCGCGTTGCTGCCATGCCCGGCACGCTAGCCGAGCGACCGCGGCGCCGCCGGTCCGTGCCGCAGGGCGCGCCCCGGCCGCGCGTCCGTGCGCTCGCCGTCCGCGACCACCGGCTCGCCTCCGAGCAGCACCCAGGGGATCCCGGCCGCGGTCAGCCGCGGCTCCGCGAACGTCGCACGGTCGGCGACGGTCGCCGGGTCGAACGCCACCAGGTCCGCCAAGTACCCGGGGGCGACGCGCCCGCGGTCCCGCAGCCCGAGCCGCTCCGCCGGCGTCCCGGACAGGTGACGCACCGCCTCGGCGAGCGTCAGCACGCCCTCCTCGCGGACGTAGTACCCGAGGTAGCGGGCGAACGTCCCCGCGCCGCGGGGGTGCGGCTTGGCGCCGACGAGGATGCCGTCGCTGCCACCGGTGTGCCGGGGGTGCCGCATGACCGCGCGGACGTTCGCCTCGTCGCCGACGTGCTGCAGGATGCCCGTCCCGAGCCGGTCGGCCACGAGCAGGTCGAGGAACACCTCGGCCGCGGGCCGCGCCTCGTCGCGCGCGATCCCGGCGACGGTCCGGCCGACGCGGTCCGTGAGCGCCGGGTCCCGCACGCCCGCCACCTCGATCGTCGACCAGTCGACGGGCACGCCGTGGCAGCCGTCGCTGCCGACGACCTCGACCTCGTGGGCGACCCACGCCCGGGTCGCGGGGTCCCGCAGCCGCTCGACCGTTGCCTCCGGCCCGCCGGTGGCCACCCGGCTGGGCAGGAGCGCGGACAGCGTGGTGGCGCCCGGCAGGTAGGGGTAGGAGTCGAGCGTGACGTCGACGCCGTCGGCGAGCGCGCGGTCGACGAGCGCGAGCAGCTCGCCGGCCCGGCCCCGGTTCTCCGGGAAGTTCATCGTGGCGTGCGTGAGGTGCAGCGCGCAGCCCGCGCGGCGCGCGACCTCGACCACCTCGGCGTACGCGGCGAGCGCCCCGGCGCCGTAGGAGCGCTGGTGCGGCGCGTAGTACCCGCCGTGCGCGGCGACGACCCCGCAGAGCGTGACCAGCTCGTCGGCGTCGGCGAACATCCCCGGCACGTAGGTCAGCCCCGACGACATCCCGAACGCGCCCTCGCGCATCCCCCGGTCCACGAGCGCGCGCATCGCGGCCACCTCCGCCGCGGTCGCCCGGCGGTCCTCCGTGCCGACGACGTCCATCCGGATGGTGCCCTGCGGCAGCAGGTAGGCCACGTTCGTGGCGCTCCCCCGCCGGTCCACCTCGGCCAGGTACTCCGCGACCGAGCGCCAGCCGTAGCCGGCGTCCGGGACCCCGTTCCAGCCGGCGATCTGCTCGCGGACGGTCGCCATCGTCGCGTCAGTGACCGGCGCGTACGACAGGCCGTCCTGGCCCAGCACCTCGGTCGTGACGCCCTGGGTGGTCTTCGCGAGGTGGTCGCCGTCGACCAGGACCGCCAGATCGGAGTGCGCGTGCATGTCGACGAAGCCCGGGGCGACCGCGAGCCCGTCGGCGTCGACGACCCGGGCCCCCGCGGCGTCCGCGGTCGCCACCCGCCCGACCGCGGCGACCCGGCCGCCCCGCACCAGCACGTCGGCGGTCACGGGATCGGCGCCGCTGCCGTCGACGACCAGCCCGCCGCGGAGCAGCAGGTCGTGCGGCGGCCGAGCACCGGGGTCGGCGAGGCTCACCCGAACGCCGTCTCGACCAGCCCGGTCACCCGCGGCTCGGCGGCCCGGTCGTCGTCGACCGTCACGATCCCGCGCCACTTGTCGAACGTCGTGCACGGGTGGGACAGCCCGAGCCGGACCACGTCCCCGACCTCGACGCCCGCAGCGGGGTCGACGGCGAGGAACGTGTGCTGGTCGTTCATCGCGGTCACCCGCGCGCCGGACAGCGGCTCGGCCACGGCGGCGCCGAGCCGGCGGAGCAGCTGCGGCTCGGGCAGCCCCTCGTCGAACGCGAGGTCCCGCTTGCCGGCGTCGAGCAGCACCAGCCCGGGCTCGGGGTGCGACACGACGGTCGCCCAGCCGTGCAGCGCGGTCCGCAGCGCCGTCGGCCCGGCGCCGCGGGACAGCGGGCTGATTCCCCGGTAGAAGCCGTCGTCGTGCACCACGTACGCGCCGGACCGCAGCAGCACCCGGGTGGGCAGACCGCGGTCGCCCGCCGGGTCGTGCCGGGGTGCGAGCACCTCCGCGACCAGGTCGAAGTACGCGCTGCCCCCCGCGGTGACCAGCAGCTCGCCGCCGTCGTCCGGGTACAGCCCCGCGGCGCCGACCGCGTCGTGCAGCGCGCCGAGGTCGGCCAGGTAGCGGCGCACGGTCGCGAGGGACACGTCCGACGCGTCGTGCGCGAGCGCGCCCTCGTAGCCCGCGATCCCGGCGAGGCGCAGCACCGGCGACGCGGCCACCGCCTCGGCCACCGCCAGCGCCTCGGCGGGGGTCCGCGCGCCGGTCCGGCCGCCGGCCGCCCCGAGCTCGACGAGCACCCCGAGCGGTGCCCCGACCCCGGCCGCCGTCAGCGCCTCGTGCATGATCGCGACCCCGCGGAGCGAGTCCGTCCACACGGTCAGCCGCCCCGCGTCGGCCGCGAGCGCCCGCAGCGCCGCCGGCTGCACCAGGGCGTTCGCGAGCTGCACCCGCGGCACGCCCCAGCCGAGCGCGACCGACGCCTGCCACGGCGTCGCCACGGTGATGCCCCAGGCCCCCGCGGCGAGCTGCCGCTCCCAGAGCGCCCGGCTCATCGTGGTCTTGCCGTGCGGCGCGAGGTCGACGCCCGCCGCGGCGCACCAGGCCGCCATCGTGGCGACGTTGTGCGCCACCGCGGCGTCGCTCAGCGTGACCAGCGGCGTCGGCAGCACGGTCAGCGGCGGCCGGCTCTCCGGCCAGGCCGCGACGTCCTCGGCCGTGGCGCCGAGCGGGACCGCCTTGTGCGCCTCCACGGCTCAGCGCGCCCGGGCCGGCTCGGCGGGCGCGTGCTCGACCCGCACCAGCTCGGTCACCCCGCGCGCGGCGAGCGCGGCCGGGTCGGCGGCGGTCGCGCTGGTCACGACGGTGACGGCCGCACCCCGCTCGCGCAGCTCGTGCCAGCGCCCGAACACGGCCCCGCCCGGCGCGAGCGCGACGCGCGACACCGGCCGGTCGTCCTCGTCGACGTCGACGACCACGCCCACCGTCCGGGGCTCGGCGAGCGGCAGCGCCCCCCGGCGGGCCTCGGCGACCACCTCGGCGAACCGCCGACCGAGCGGCTTCACGCGGTTCTCCGTGTCGAGCAGGCCGAGCGAGTACTCGAGGTCCTTGTAGTCGGCGAGGTCCCGCGAGACGTCGTGCGAGCACCACCAGGTCACCGCGTACAGGTCGGGCGCGGTCAGGGCCGCCGCGATCGTCCGGGAGGCGAACTCCGGCATCTCGGCCTCGGCCAGGTTCATCGACGGGGCGCCGACCTCCTGCAGCCAGACCTGGCGCGCCGGGTCGGTCGCGAACGCCTTCGACAGCTCGACCATCCACTCGGCGTGCCGCACCGACTGCGGCGACAGCGCCCCGTAGCGGGTCGCGGTGCCGTTGAAGATCCACGAGTGCACGGTGGTCATGTCGCCGAGCCGGGAGGCGTGCACCGGCACGAACGGGTGCTCGTCCCGATACCAGAGGTGGTCGTTCTCGCTGTGCGTGATCACGTGCCGGGGGTCGCGGTCCCGCGGGGCCCCGAGCAGCGAGGTCAGCCAGTGCGCCACCTGGTCGGTCGACGCCGGCATGGCCGCGGGGTTGGGCGGCTGGAACTGGTTGACCTCGTTGCCGAGCGTCAGCCCCAGCAGGTTGGGCCGGTCGCGCACCGCGTCGTAGACCGCGGCGACCAGGGCGGCCTGCGCCTCGACCGCACCCGGGTCGGTGAACATGTTGCCGGTGTGCCAGTTGACCAGCCACGCCGGGACGAAGTCGAAGCCCGACATGTGCCCCTGGATCACGTCCACGGCGATGTCGAGCCCGGCCTCGGCGGCCAGGTCGGCGACCAGCGCGACGTCGTCCAGCGCGCGCTGCCGGATGAGCGTGCGGTTGGGCTGCAGCACGGGCCAGAGCGGGAACACGCGGACGTGGTCGACGCCGAGGCCGGCGATCGCCTCGAGGTCGCGCCGCACCACGTCGGCGTCGACGGCGTGCCACTGGAACATCCAGTCCTGCGACGGGGTGTAGTTGACGCCGAAGCGGGGCACACGCGGGTCGGTCGGGGTCACGGGGCTTCCTCTCGGTGCTGCGGGGGCGCGGCGGCCGTCGAGTCACGGACGACCAGGCGGCGACCGCTGACGGTCTCGGAGCCGGCGGGCTCGCCGCGCACGAGGCGCGCGAGCAGCGCGACGGCGGTGCGCGCGCTCTCCTCCACCGGGGCGTCGAACGCGGTGAGCCGCGGCCGGACCAGCGTCGACACCCAGGAGTCCTCCCAGGCGACGACGGACAGCTGCGCGGGGACGGCGACGCCCACCTCGGGGGCGTGCGCGACGATCTCCGCGGCGACCGACTCGGAGTCGACGACGATCGCGGTGGCGCCGCCCAGCCGGCCGAGCAGGTCGGCGACGGGGTCGGCGGCGTCGGGGTGCCAGGCCAGCGACGACGCCGCGACCCCGCGCTCGGCGGCGGCGCGCGCGAACCGCTCGTCGCGGGCGCGGGTGTGCGCCAGCCCCGGGGCGTCGGTGACGCGGGCGACGGCGCGGTGGCCGAGGTCGGCGAGGTGCCCGACGACGGTGGCGAAGGCGGACTCGTCACCGACCGTCACCGCCGGCACCCGGTCGTCGACGGGGGCGCCGAGCAGGACCGCGGGGGCGCCGAGCTGCTCGACCAGCCCCAGGCGGGGGTCGTCCTCGCGCACGTCGACGAGCAGGAACGCGTCGACCCGCTGCTCGGACCACCACTGCCGGTAGACCTGCTCCTCCTCGTCCGCCCGGACGAGGGTCAGCGACAGCGACCAGCCGATGTCGGCGAGCGGCTCGGTCAGCCCGGCGAGCAGGCGCATGAAGAACGGATCCCGGCCGAAGGTGCCGCTGGCGCGGGCGATGACCAGCCCGAGGCTGCGGCCGCCCTGGCCGGAGACCTTCCGGCTCGCGTAGTTGGGGCGCCAGCTCAGCTCGTCCGCCGCCGCCCGGATGCGCGCGGCGGTCGCCTCGGAGACGTTGGGGCGTCCGTTGAAGGCGTGGGACACCGCCGAGGTGGACACCCCGGCGCGGCGGGCCACGTCGGCGATCGTCACGCGTTTCGGTTGCGTTGCAGTCATGGTGCAGCCGAGGTTACGGGGGTTGACCGTCGCCTGTAAAGCGGTATACGTTCCTCGCCAATCGCAGATGTATACCGCTATACACGACGCGGCGGAGGCATTCTCGCTCCGCCTCCCGACGCACCGCAGCCTCAGGAGGACCAGTGACCGAAGGCGTCAGCAGGCGCACCGTCTTGAAGGCCGCGATCGGCGGCGGCGTCCTCGCCCCGCTGCTGTCCGCGTGCGGCGCGCTGACCCCCGCCTCGAGCGGCCCCCGGTCGATCTCGGTGCACACCCAGCTCAGCGGCGCCGTCGCCGGCGCGCAGGTGTTCGCCCAGGTCGTCGCCGACTACCAGCGGCGCACGGGTCGGACCGTGGCGCAGCTCAAGAACGGCTCGGACCTGCCCATCGTGTTCGAGACCAGCACGCTCGCCGGCAAGGAGGCCGACGTCGCGGTCGTCAACATGATGGGCCGCACCCTCGGCTGGACCGGCGCCGGCGCCACGATCCCGGTGGAGGACCTGCTCGACGCCTGGGGCCTGCGGGACAAGATCATCCCCGAGGCCGTGCAGGAGTGGACCGACGAGGACGGGCACCTCCGGGCGTTCCCGTTCACCCGGACCAACTGGCCGGTGTCGTTCAACACCGCGCTGCTCGAGGAGGCCGGCGTCGGCATCCCGACCACCTCCGACGAGCTGATCGCGGCCGCGGACGCCCTGCGGTCGAAGGGCATCGGGCCGGTGACGGTCGGCGGCTCGGACTGGAGCGGCCAGAAGCTGTTCCTGCAGATCCTCCAGGGTTTCGTGACGCAGCAGGAGGCGCGCACCGTCTTCTCGACCGGGAGGCTGTCCGAGAGCCCGGGCGCGATCGCCGGGGTCCGGCACTTCGTGGAGCTGCGGGACGCGGGCGTGTTCGTCGACGACGTCCAGGGCTTCACCTCGGACTCGGAGCTCACGCAGTTCAACACCCGCAAGGCCGCCGTCGTCCCCGCGATGTCGTCGGCCCTGGCGCTGGTGCCCGCCGAGCGGGCGGCCGAGGTCACCGTCGGCGGCTGGCCCGTGCCGTCGGGCGGCGGCGTGATCGAGCGGCCCAGCGTGATCCGCTCGTTCAACGGGCACGGCATCTGGATCAGCGAGAACGGCCGGGAGAAGCTCGACCTCATCGAGCCGTTCGTCAAGGAGCTCTACTCCGACGCCGTCACCGACGCGTTCATCCTCGGCTCCGGCCGGGACATGAACCGGGTCACCGACACCGTCAGCCGGGATTTCCCCCTGGTCGCGCAGGCGTCGCGCCTCACCGACGAGGACGTCACGCCCGTCATGCTCCCCGACCTGCTCATCCCCGACTCCGTGTTCGAGCCGATGATCCGCGTGACCGCGATGGCCTACGGGTCCGCGGGCGCCGACCAGATCGTCGACGCCTTCGAGAAGTCCTACGCCTCGGCGGCCTGACCGCCGGCGCCCGGAAGGGATCCCCCCATGACCGCAGTCGTCGACGCCGTCCGCACCGCGCCGCCCGGCTCCCCCGCACCCGCCCGCCGCCGCGGCGGCCGCACGCTCCGCGACCGGTTCCCGGGCCTCGCCCTGCCCGCCCTGGTCTGGTACGCGGTGTTCATGATCGGCCCGGTGGTGGCGATGCTGGTCATCGCCTTCCTGTCCTGGCCGGGCATGCTCGTCACGCCGTCCTGGACCGGGCTGGACAACTTCCGCGCTGTGCTCGCCGACGCGACCTTCTGGGCCGCGGTGCAGAACTCCGCCGTCCAGATCGTCGTCGGGCTGCCGATCATGATCGTGCTGGCGTTCCTGCTGGCGTTCTACGTCGTGCAGAAGCCCCGCGGCCACCAGGTGCTCCGGTACCTGCTGTTCATCCCCGCGCTGATCTCCGCGCCGGCCACCGCCATGGTGTTCTACGCGATGCTCAACCCCGACGGCCTGGTCAACGGCGTGCTCCGGCCGCTCGGCCTGGAGGGCACCGCCTGGCTCGCCGACCCCGCCACCGCGCTGGGCGCGATCATCGCCGTCGAGCTGTGGAGCGGCATCGGCTACTCCGCCGTGCTCATCGCGGCCCGCCTCGACGGCGTCGACGGCGAGGTCGTCCAGGCCGCGCGCATCGACGGCGCCGGCGACTGGCGGATCGCGTGGCAGATGTACTGGCCCATCGCCCGGGAGTTCATCGGCGTCGTCACGATGCTGCAGTTCCTGTCGATGCTGTTCAACTCCGCGCAGAACGTGCTGCTGCTGACCCAGGGCGGCCCCGGGACGTCGACGACGACGCTCGCGTACCTCATCTACCAGAAGGCCTTCGTGGAGGCGGACCTCGGCTACAGCCAGGCGGTCGGCGTGATCCTCTTCGTCCTCGGCCTCGTGGGCATGGGCGCCATCCGCCGCGTGCTGCGCGCCACCCACTGACCCCGCCGAAGGAGACCGCCATGGCCCGGCGCACCGCCGCCCTCCCCCTGCGTGAGCGCATCGGCTCGATCACGAGCGGCACGCTCGCGTGGCTCTACGCCGCCCTGCTGCTCGTCCCGCTGTTCTACTTCGTCGTCTCCGCGTTCAAGACGAACGAGCAGATCTTCGAGCAGCCGCTCGCGCTCCCCACCTCGTGGGACCTGTTGAACTTCACGACCGCGATCCGGCAGGCCGACCTCGGCCTCGCCGTCGCCAACTCGGCGATCACGACGGTCGCCGCCCTCGCCCTCACGCTGCTGCTCGCGCTGCCGGCGTCGTTCGCGCTGGCCCGGTCCCGCGGCCGCGCCGGCCGGGTGGTCGAGGGCGTGTTCGCGCTCGGCTTCCTCATCCCGTCGTTCGCCGCGCTGTTCCCGACCTTCCTGCTGGCGGCGGCGCTCGGGCTGTTCCACACCCGGACGTTCGTCGTCTTCCTGCTGCCCGCCACGGCACTGCCGCTGTCGGTCGTCATCCTGACGTCGTTCATGCGGACCATCCCGCGGGAGCTCGAGGAGGCCGCCTCCATGGACGGCGCGTCCTCGCTCCAGGTGCTCCGCCAGGTCTACCTGCCGATCTGCGTGCCGGGCATCGCGACCGTGCTGCTGCTCAACTTCCTGTCGTTCTGGAACGCGTACCTGTACCCGCTGATCCTCATCGGGCCGGACACCGCCCAGCGCACCATCCAGGTGGCCCTGCCGACGCTCAAGGTCGACGCCGGCACCGACTACGGCGTGCTGATGGCCGGCACGCTGTTCACGCTGCTGCCCGTGTACCTCGTGTACTCGCTGCTGCAGAAGCAGATGCAGCGCGCGCTGCTCTCGGGGGCGGTGAAGGGATGACGGCGACCGCCCCCGTCGCCGCGGCGGCGCTGCCGCTGCGCACCCGGATCGGCCAGGTCAACCAGCGGCTCAAGGGCTGGGAGGCCGTGCGCTGGGTCGACGGCGCCCCGCGGGTCACCGACGTCCTGCGCCGCGAGGTCGACCGGTGGGGCGGGCTCGGCGCGCTGTACGGCGTGCTCCGGGCCGACCCGTGGTCGGCGGTGCGGTGGTCGGACGGGATCCCGCCCGAGCGCAGCGCCGAGGCGTACGCCGCCGTCCAGGAGCACGTGACCCGGTACGGCGACGGCCTGCCCGTGCTGTTCGTCGAGGAGGCGCCGCACGGCCTGATGGCGCTCGGCGGCACGACGCTGCCGGTCAACCTCGCGCTGGGGGCCGGGATGGACGAGGCGCTGACCGAGGAGCTCGGCGCGCTCGTGGCCGCCGAGGCCCGGGCGCGCGGCACGCACGTCGCGCTGGTGTCCGGGCTGGACGTGCTGCGCGACCCGCGGTGGGGCCGCGCCGAGGAGTGCTTCTCCGAGGACCCGGCGCTGGCCGCGCTGCTGGTGGCGGCGACCGTGCGCGGGATGCAGGGCTCCGCGTCCCCGGGCGCACCGATCGGCGGCGCGCACGTGGCCGTCGTCGCCAAGCACCTGGCCGGCCAGGGCGCCGGCATCGGCGGCCGGAACGGCTCCGGCGCGCCGATCGGCCCGCGCGAGCTCGGCGAGATCCACCTGCGCCCGGCGCACGCCGCGGCCGGCGCCGGCGTCGCGGGGTTCATGGCCGCGTACAACGACATCGACGGCGTCCCGTGCAGCGCCAACCGCGACCTGCTGACCGGGACGATCCGCGACCGCTGGGGCTGGGACGGGCTGGTCATGGCCGACGGCACCGCGATCGACCGGCTACGGGACAGCGCGCCCGACCCGGCGGCCGCGGCGGCGCTCGCGCTGGGGGCCGGGGTCGACCTGAGCCTGTGGGACGAGGCGTTCACCCACGTCGAGGAGGCGCTGGACCGCGGGCTGGTCGGCGAGGACGTGCTGGACCGGGCGGTGGACCGGGTGCTGGACCTGAAGCGGCGGCTGGGGCTGCTCGGGAACGCGGCGCCGGCGCCGGGGGACGCGTCGGCAGCAGCGGCGGCGCGGGACGTCGCCGCCCTCACCGCCCGCGCCGCCCGGCAGTCCGTCGTGCTCGTGCGCGACGCCGGCGTGCTCCCGCTGCCCGCCGGCGCCACGGTCGCGGTCGTCGGCCCCAACGCGGACGACCTCGACGCCCAGCTCGGCGACTACACCCCGCCGCGCCCGCCGGACGACCCCGACGCGTCCACCGTGCTGTCGGCGCTGGCGGACCGGCTCGGCGCCGCACGGGTGCGGTACGCGCCGGGCAGCCGCCTGCGGGGGCCGCTCGACGACCCGGACGCCCTCGACGCCGTGTCGCGGGTGTGCGCCGCCGCCGACCTCGCCGTCGTGGTGCTCGGCGGCAGCAGCCGGCGGAGCTACGAGGACGAGTTCGCCGCGAACGGGGCCGTCGACGGCCCGGCGCCCGACACCACGAACGGCGAGGGCGTCGACCTGTCGTCGGTCGCGCTGCCGGAGGCGCAGCTCGCGGTCGCGCGCGCGGCCCGGGCGGCGGGGCGGCCCGTGGTCGGTGTCGTCGTGGACGGGCGCCCTCGAGTGCTGTCCGCGCTCGACCCGCTGGTGGACGCGCTGCTCGTCGTGCCGTTCCCCGGGCCGGCCGGCGGCGACGCGGTGTCCGAGGCGCTCCTCGCCGGCACCGCCCCCGGGCGGCTGCCCGCGACCTTCCCGGCGGCCGACGGCGTGTTCCCGGTCGCGCACGACGAGCGGGCCGAGACCGCCCGCGGGTACGCCGACAGCCGGGCGCTGCGTGCGCTGCCGCTGGGCACGGCGCACGCCCCTGGCCTGACGGCGACGCTGCGTCCGGATGCCGGTGCGTCGGTCGCGGCCTCGGCGCTGGCCGCCGGCGCCGCGGTCGAGGTCACGGTCGACGTCCGCAACGACGGCCCGACCGCGCTCGACGTCCCGGTCCCGCTGTACGGCCGGCGCCGCGAGCGCGGGGTCCGGCCTCGGCGGCGCGGCCTGCTGGGCGTCCGGCGCGCGCGCCTCGCCCCGGGTGAGACGGTGGTCCTGACCTACCCGCTCGGCCTGGACGCCCTCGGCTCCTGGGCGACCGGCGAGCCCGTCGCCCTGCCGGTGGCCGTGGCCGTCTGGTGCACCCCGGACGCCGACGAGCCCGAGGGCGCCGCCGTCGTGCGGGTCACCGACGACGAGGGGACGACGCCGTGGGAGCGGTGACCACCGGGCTGGACCCGGCGATCGAGGCCGTGCTGGCCGACGCGGCGGAGCGGGTGCGCGCGGTCGCGGGCGACCGCGTGGGCGCCATGGTCGGCGACGCGCTGCGCCGGACCCTGACCGGCACGATCACGGTCGGGGCGGACGGCAGCGCCTTCGTCATCACCGGCGACATCCCCGCGATGTGGCTGCGCGACTCCACCACCCAGCTCACCCCGTACCTGCGGTTCCTCGCGGGGTGCCCGCCGCTCGCCGACCTGGTCGCCGCCGTCGTCCGCCGGCAGCTCGCCTGCCTGGACCACGACCCCTACGCCAACGCGTTCAACGACGGCCCGACCGGCGCGCACTACGACCCCGAGGACGTCTGCGACGACCCGCACGTGTGGGAGCAGAAGTACGAGGTCGACTCCCTGGCCTACCCCGTGACCCTGGCGCACCGGCTGTGGCGGTCGACAGGACGGACGGACGTGTTCGACGACCGCGCGCTGCGCGTGCTGCGGACCGTGGTCCGCCAGCTCCGCGCCGAGCAGCGGCACGACGACTCGCCCTACCGGTTCTCCCGGTCGACGACGATCCCGACCGAGACGCTGGCACGGGACGGGCGCGGCACCCCCGTCGGGTACACCGGCATGACGTGGAGCGGCTTCCGGCCCTCCGACGACGCCTGCACCTACGGCTACAACGTGCCCGCGAACCTGTTCGCCGCGCAGGCGCTGCTGGCGGTCGCGGAGATCGCGGCGGACGTCTACCGCGACCCGGTCCTCGCGGCCGAGGCGCGGGGGCTGTCCCGCGAGCTCGTGGCCGGCGTCGCGGAGCACGGAGTCGTCCCCGACCCCGGCGGCCCGGTCTACGCCTACGAGGTCGACGGGCTCGGCGGCGTGCTGTGCATGGACGACGCCAACACGCCGTCCCTGCTGTCCCTGCCGCTCATCGCGCCCGACGTGCTCGACCACGGCGTCTACGAGCGGACCCGGCGGTTCGTCCTCAGCCCGGCCAACCCGTACTGGTTCGAGGGCACGGTGGCGCGGGGCGTCGGCAGCCCGCACACGAAGCCCGGCCGCGTGTGGCCGATCGCGCTCGCCGTGGAAGGCTTGACCGGCACCCCCGGTGACCGCGAGCGCCTCCTCCGCCTGATCGCCGACACCGACGGGGGCACCGGGCGGGTGCACGAGAGCCTCGACCCGTCCGACCCGACGCAGTTCTCGCGCCCGTGGTTCTCGTGGGCCGACTCGATGTTCTGCGAGCTCGCTCTCGCCGTGGTGGACGACGCCGCGGCGGGTGACGCACCGCACGACCCCCGCACGACAGGAGATCCCGCATGACCGGCAAGACCGCGGTGTCCACCACGGACGCCCCCGCCCCCGCGCACACGTTCCACCAGGGCGTCCGCACCGGCCCGTTCGTCCAGGTCTCCGGCCAGGGCCCGGTCGACCCCGCCACCGGCGAGTACCTGTTCCCGGGCGACGTCGCCGCGCAGACCACGCGGACGCTGGAGAACGTGCGGGCGATCGTCGAGGCGTGCGGCGCGACGTTCGACGACGTCGTCATGCTGCGCGTCTACCTCACGACCCGCGACGACTTCGCCGCGATGAACGACGCCTACGGCGAGTTCGTCACCCGGTACAGCACGCGCGGCGTGCTGCCGGCGCGGACGACCGTGATGGTCGGGCTGCCCCGCGAGGAGATGCTGGTGGAGATCGACGCGTTCGCGGTCGTCGCGGGCTGATCGCCCGCCGCGGGCACCCGGCCGGGGGGGGCGACCCCCGGCCGGGACCGGCCTCAGCCCTCCTCGGCGACGCGGACGAGCATCTTCCCGGTGTTCGCCCCGCGCATCATGTCGAGGAACGCGTCGACGGCGTTCTCGATCCCGTCGACGATCGTCTCGTCGTAGGCGATCTGCCCGGCGCCGAGCCAGCCGGCCATCTTCTCGGAGAACTCCGGGGCGAGGTGCACGTACCCGGCGAGCGTGAAGCCCTTCAGGGTGAGCCCGCGCGTGATGACGTTCGCCATGTTGTCCGGCCCGGCCGGCTTCTCGGTGGCGTTGTACCCGGCGATCGCGCCGCACAGGGCCACCCGCCCGCCGGGGTTCATCACGTCGAGGGCCGCCTCCAGGTGGTCGCCGCCGACGTTGTCGAAGAACACGTCCACGCCCTCGGGGGCGAGCGCGGCGAGCTGCTCCCGCACCGGGGCGTCCTTGTAGTTGAACGCCGCGTCGTAGCCGTACTTGCCGGTCAGCAGCGCGACCTTCTCGGCCGAGCCGGCGGACCCGATGACGCGCTTCGCCCCGAGGAGCCGCGCGATCTGCCCGGCGGCGGTGCCGACGGCGCCGGCCGCCCCGGAGACGAACACGGTGTCCCCCTCGCGCATCCCGGCGATCGCCGTCAGACCCACGTACCCGGTGAGGCCGGTCATGCCGAGGATGCCCAGGCGCACCGAGAGCGGCACACCGGGCAGCTCCGGGACGAGCCGGAAGGCCGCGCGGTCCGCCTGGGCGACGTCGCGCCAGCCGAGCTCGTGCTGCACCAGCGACCCGACCGGCACGTCGTCGGCGGCGGACTCGACCACGTGGCCGATGGCGCCGCCGGTCATCGTCTCGCCCAGCGCGAACGGGGGGGTGTAGCTCTTGACGTCGTTCATCCGGCCCCGCATGTACGGGTCGACCGAGAGGAAGGCGTTGCGGACGCGCACCTGCCCGGGCTCGAGGTCGCCGTACTCGACCGTCACGGTGCGGAAGTCGTCGTGGGTCGGCCACCCCTGCGGACGCGCGACGAGCTGGATCTGGGTGCTGGTGGTGCGGGACATGCATCTCCTCGTCCCGACGACGCCGGGACCTCTGGTTTTTGGACTGACCGGTCCACTATATGCTGGAGGCCTCGGTCCGCACACCGGAGGGATCCCATGGGGCGCAACCAGGCGTTCGACACCGCGGAGGCGGTCCGCGCCGCGAGGGCGGTGTTCTGGGAGCGCGGGTACGAGGCCACGGCGCTGCCCGACCTGGAGCGGGCGACCGGCCTCAGCCGGTCGAGCATCTACCACGCCTTCACGTCCAAGCGCGGACTGTTCGACGCCGCCGTCGACAGCTACCTGGACGAGGTCATCCGGCCACGCCTGCGCCCGCTCGTCGGGGACGACGTCGCCCCCGACGCGCTGGACGACTACCTGCTCGGGCTCCGCGACGCCCTGCTGCGCGGTGGCACGCTCCCGGCGACCAGCGGCTGCCTGCTGGTCAACTCGGCCAACGCGCCGATCGGGCACGAGGACGGCGTCGCCGCGGTCGTCGAGGCGTACGCCACCGAGCTCCGCACAGCGATGGCCGCGGGCGTCCGGGCTCGGCTCCCCCACCTGCCGGCCGACGCACGACGCACGCTGTCCGGCGTCTGCGTCGGCCTGGTGATCTCCGCGTTCGCGCTCGTCCGGGTCAACGCGCAGGAGGCGGCGCGGACCCTGGACACCGCGCGCGCGGTGCTGGCGAGCGCCGTCGCGTTCGCGGACAGGGGCGGCGGAACGGCCTGAGCCGCGCGGCGTCTCGCGCGCGCCGCCGCCAGGAGTCGCTGCGGTCCGAGCCCGACGTCGTCCTCGTCATGCTCGGGACCACCGACGCCCAGGACGTCGGCCGGGACCCGCGGCGCCCGGTGGCGCGCCGTCCCGGGCGTGCTGGATGCTCGTCCCGTGTTCGAGGGCTTCACGGTCGCGGACGTCCCGGTGGACGGTGCCGTCATCCACGTGCGGCACGGCGGGGCGGGCCGGCCCGTCCTGCTGCTCCACGGGCACCCGCGCACCGGGTCCACGTGGCACGCCGTCGCGCCGGCGCTCGTCCGCGCGGGGTTCTCGGTGGTGGTCCCGGACCTGCGCGGCTACGGACGGTCCCGCGGCCCCGCCCCCGCTGCCGACCACAGCGCGCACTCGAAGCGCGCGGTGGCGGGCGACATGGCGCAGCTCATGACCGGCCTCGGCCACGACCGGTTCTCGGTGGTGGGCCACGACCGCGGCAGCTACGTCGGCCTGCGGCTCGCGCTGGACCACGAGACCCGCGTGGACCGCGTCGTGCTGATGGACTGCCTCCCGATCAGCGAGCACCTGGACCGGGCCGACGCCCGCTTCGCCACCGCGTGGTGGCACTGGTTCTTCTTCGCCCAGCCGGAGATCCCCGAGCGGGTCATCACCGCGGACCCGGACAGCTGGTACACCGGCGACCCGGCCGTCATGGGACCGGAGAACTACGCGGAGTGGCGGTCGGCGGTGCGCGATCCCGACGTCGTGCGCGCGATGCTCGAGGACTACCGGGCCGGCATGACGATCGACCGCGAGCACGAGGAGGCCGACCGGGCGCGCGGGCACCGTGTCAGCGCACCCCTCCTCGTGCTCTGGTCGCTGCGGGACGACCTCGCCCAGCTCTACGGCGACCCGCTGACCATCTGGCGCTCGTGGGCGACGGAGGTCGAGGGCCGGGGGATCGACTCCGGCCACCACGTGGCGGAGGAGGCACCCGAGGACCTGGTCGAGGCGCTCGTGCCGTTCCTGCAGCGACGCGGGGCGGGCGGCCGCCGAGCAGGTGCAGACCTCGACTGACCCCACGGGACGCGGCCGGGGTGCACCGGGCGTCGCCCGCCGCGGTGAGCTCGCCCGGCGCTCGCCGCTCAGGCGTCGACCGCCCGGAGGAACGCCAGCACCGCGTCCGCGAGCGCCCGCGGAGCCTCGAGCGCGACGTGGTGCCCCACGTCGCCCAGGACCACCGACCGCACGTCGCCCCGCACGACCTGCTGCAAGGTCGCGGCGGTGAAGCCGCCGCCGGAGCCGCCGACCGCCAGCACCGGGACGGTGATGGGGTGCGCGGCCGCGAGCGCCCGGTTCGCGTCCCCCTCGGCGAGCACCGACCGGTAGAGCCCCGCCGCGCCGCGCCAGCCCCCGGGCCGGGCGAAGCCGCGGGCGAGCTCCGCGAGGTCGAAGTCGGTGACCGCGCCCGCGACCGCCGTCATCGCGCCGAACCACCACTCCAGCAGGGCGCGCTCCCTCCCGGCGAGGAGCAGCTCCGGCACCCCCGGCGCCACGAGCGCGCCGATGTGCCAGGACCCGCCGTGGGTGACGTCGGCGAACGCCTCGAGGCCGTACCCGGCGAGGCCCATCTCGACGGCGACCAGCGACGCCACGTCCTCGGGGTGCCGGGTCGCCAGCCGCAGGACCGTGCCGCCCGCGACGTCCTGCCCGAGCAGGTGCACGGGTCCGAGGCCGAGGTGCTGGACGAGCGCGTGCAGGTCCTCTGCGGCGACGTCGCTGGTGAACGCGTCGTCGGCGACCGCCGAGTCGCCGAAGCCGCGCAGGTCCACCGCGATCACGCGGTGCTCCGCGGCCAGCAGCGGGATGACGCGGTGGAAGGCCCACCAGGACTCGGGGAACCCGTGCACCAGCAGCACGGGCGGGCCGTCCGTGCCGGCAGTGACGTAGTGCAGCGTGGTCCCGTCGAGCTCGGCGCGGTGGTGGCGAGCCGCTGGGAGATCGGCGGGTGCGGACGTGGCGGACATGGCGCCTCCTCGGTTGACAACGTGGTTGTCATCTTCGTGATGGACAACCACGTTGTCAATGAGGCGCGCCCCGCCTAGGCTCGGGGCGTGCCCGAACCCACCCGCGGAGTCCAGCTCGCCCTCCTGCTGCTCGGCGGGTTCGAGTCGATGGTCGACGACGTCGTGGACCACCTGGCGGAGCGCGGGCACCCCGGCGTGACCGCCACGCTCGAGTTCGCGCTCGCCGCGGTCGCCGACGGCGCCGACAGCGCCGCCGCGCTCGGCCGTCGGCTCGGGACGACGAGGCAGGCGGCCGCGAAGACGGTCGCGACGCTCGAGCAGCTCGGCTACGTCGAGCGCGTCGACGACCCTGCCGACGCGCGGCTCAAGCGGCTGCGCGTCACCGCCCGCGGCGACGAGATGACGGCGATCGGGGCCGCCCGGTTCGACGTGCTCCGCGACCGGTGGGTGGCGCAGCTCGAGCCGGGCACCGCCGAGGTCGTGGAGGCGGCGCTCCGGCGGCTTCCGGGCGCACGTCCCGACCTCGCCGGCTGACGCCGCGGCGCCCACCTCCGCCGGCGGCACCGTCGCCCTCGGCGACGCGCGCTGCTCACGCGCGCCCGGACTCCTGCTCACACCACCCGCCGAGGGTGCTCCTCCCCTCGGCACAGGGTGCTCCACCGCACCGCCGCACCCCTGTGCGGCCCCGCGGCGGACGTCGCATGGAGGCGTCACCGCGACCGCAGCAGCGGATCGCGACCGCCTACCTGTGAGGAGGAACCATGTCCACCCTCGCCGTGCCCGCCGCCGCCGTGGCACTGCTGCTCTCCACTCCCACCGCGGGACTCCCCGTCGAGGAGACCCCACCGGCCGAGCCGCCCGTGGTCGGCATCGGGACGACGGCCCCGGTCGACGCCGCGTCCGCGGGGATCGAGCCCGTCGAGACCGATCCGGTCGAGAGCGAGGAGGTCGAGAGCGAGGAGGTCGAGAACGAGGTCGCCACGATCGACGTCGCCGCCGACCTCGAGGGCGAGGCCACCGACCCGGCGGTGCTGCCCGACGACCCGGCCACCATCGAGAGCACCGAGTCGGGCCCCGCCGCCACCGAGTGCGCCACCTGCGACCCCGCGGACCTGCCGAGCCCCCTGGGCGCGGCGGTCACTGACGGCTACCAGGACGACGGGCACGACCGACCGTTCTGGTGGGAGCGCGACGGCCTGCACTTCCGCGACCCGATCCCCGCCAACGGATACGTCAACATCAACGTCCCGGGGGCGAGCAACCTGAACGTCGACGTCCACCGCGACCTCGTCGGGGCGACCTTCGTGCCGTGGTCGGCGTTCGGCCTGGAACCGGGGATGTGCATCGCCTGGACCGAGTCGAACGGGTTCGACTACCACTTCGGCGAGGACAACTCCGGCCGCGGCGGCGTCGACGAGCGGGGCTGGGAGTACTGCGTGCCGGGAGACCCGAGCGAGCCGACCGAGCCGAGCGACCCGACCGAGCCCACCGACCCGAGCGACCCGACCGAGCCCACCGACCCGACCGAGCCCACCGACCCGAGCGAGCCCACCGACCCGAGCGAGCCCAGCGAGCCGAGCGAGCCGACCGACCCCTCCGGCCCGACCGAGCCCGGTGACCCGACCGAGCCCGGCGAGCCCGGCCAGTCGACCGGGCCCGAGGTGCCGACGGCGTCGGCGGCCGGCAGCACCCCCTCCGCCGCGCCCACGGCGACCCCGACCGCCGCGCGGACGACGGCCCCGGCGCTCGCCGTCACCGGCGCGGGTGCCGCAGCGTCCGCCGCGGTCGCGGGCCTGGCCGCCGTGGCGGGTGCCGCGCTGAAGTCGGTCTCCGGGATTCGTCGGCACCGTTGATGCCGAGGCGTCGCCGACCCGGCACCGGGTCCACCCGGTGCCGGGTCCGGCGGCGAGTCCCCTCGGACCGCGACCGATGTAGGTCCCGGCTGGAAGTTGCGGCGGTCGCCCCGCTGACCTGCGGGTCTTCCCTCGTTCCGAACGTCGTTGCGGTGCTCGTTCCGCGCGCACGTTGTGAAACGCGCATACGTCGCCTCAGGACGAGACCGCGCGACGCCAGCCGCGGCACGCATGACGCAGCCTCAGAACATTAGGGGCGAGATGCTCGCCGCAGCCAGCGTCCCGGTCCTGGAGCCTACGAAAAGGCGCCCCATCAACTCGACCCGGCCCCCAAGCCCTGCCGGAACTAGACCCGCACCCTCGCCCAAGCGCCTGAGGCGACGCTGGGCCAAGCATCAAGTCGCGTGAGGACGGGCCTCACGGATCGAGTGGTGCTCAGGTTGTCGAACGCCCACCTCTCGCGAGTTCTGTGACCAGCTGGGATTTGCGGCGGCTAGCGAACCTACCCTGCGCCATCCCGGAGAAGAAATCCCACGCGTTGACGCGGTGGAGTACAAAACGCATCTCCTCCTGCCTGCGCGCGGGCAGGGAATCCAGCCAGTCCAGGGCTTGGTCGGCAGGAGCGAACTGCCCAATTCCGGATATGGCACCCAGTACCGACTCTGCCAATTCGGTTCCCTCAGTACGGTCAATCGAGTAATGCAGGCGACACAGTCTCACGCCGCGAATCAGTACCGGATCCACATGCAACTGAAAAGACAGATCGCCGATATCCTCGCCGATGGTCTCGCAGACCCGGGTAAATAGGTCAACCGCGATATCAGGAGATCGCTCGTATAAAGCGTCGATCTCCGAGAACAGCACAGGCGCCATCTCTCGCGCCGCGTCCAAGACGTCCTCGGGATGCCGGACGAGATGGTTGCCCAGGTCTTCGAATCGTCCATCGGTGATCATCTTGCGCGGGTCGTCAGCCGTCGCCGAGACCGCTGCTTTGCACGCGTCCACGAACTCGTCAAGATTAGAGAACCGGTAGTTTGGCCTCGGTGAAGTCGCCCTGGCCAACGGCCCTGCGAAGGCGTGTCCCGCGAGGCTAGAGGGTGCGAAGTCCCATGGATCGACCCCCGTCACTAGCCACGCGACGATTAGACCAGCCGAATAAACGTCGGCACGGGGGGTGACATCATGTGCGTCACGGTGTTGCTCGGGCGCTGCCCACCACTCAGTGCCGAGCAGAGAGCCGGCGCGCGTGATCTGCGCAGTCGTTGCACCCGCAGCATTTCTAACGATCCCAAAGTCCGAGACAACCCATCCATTGCCCGCCGGCGTTTCCAGCCTCAGTATGTTCGCGGGCTTGAGATCGCGATGCACTTCACCCCGGGCGTGCGGCTCGCGAAGTGCCGCGGCCATCACGCCTAGAATTTCGAGACCCAGCTCCAACGGAGCGGGAACGTCGACGTCAGCGAGCGTCGCGGTCGCACGCGGCATGAGGTACCAGCCGAACTCCGGATCGGCTAGAACGACCGGCATCGTGCTCGACCCGGCGGCGCGACGAAGCGCCTCGATCTCTCGCTGGAACCTCTTGGCAGACGAAACGCTACCGGTGGGTGGCAACTTCGCAGCGAGTTTCGCACCATCTGGGGCGTCGACTTCGTACACGCGCGAGTTCGACGAATTGTGAATGAGGTCACCAATTAAGTACCCGTCCGGCAACAAGAGTCGAACCCTTTCGCATTTTGCTTTCTGCTATCGGAACATCACGCTGCGCGATCTTACAACGATCAGTATCAAGCTGGTCTACAACCTGGAAGACGCTTCGGCGAGCGGGTCCTGCATCATGCTTGGGTAGTGCCGGTTCCGGGCAGTGCTCTTCGGGAGCTCCGCGGTAACGGGATCGGTCTGCGGGTCGAAACTGTGATGGACGGGTCTGGGCTCATCGAAGCCGGCGGGTCGGCACGGCGGGCGACGCCGCGCGGAACGCCGCAGTCCCCGCGGGCTGCCCGTCGTCCTAGCCAGAGCACGCCTCGAGCGCCGCCCCGCCTCGCCGCACCCAGGTCGGCGGGCTCGCGCGCCGGTTCTCGCCGAGCTGCTCGCACCGGTGCCGAGCTCGGCCCGCTCTCCGGCACCGACCTGACAGCGCAGATCCTCGAGCGCGGAGACACGCAAGTCGTTATCGCGGGACTGGCAGTGCTGTTCGGCGTGGAGTGCCCCGCTCGATTCGTGCCGGTGCTCGGCGAGGTGACGCTGACCGACGCGCTGCCGCAACACCTGGCGTGACGGCGATCCCGCCCACCTACGACTGAGGGGGCCGCTGGAATGCGCCCGCTGGGTGCAGAGCCGGTGTGTCGGAGGGGGACGCTAACGTCGCGGCACCGGCCACGAGAGGACGCGCCATGACCCCCATCGACATAACCGAGGCAGAGGCGGCGTTAGGACGCGCGGTCGCCGAGGCCGACGCAACGTTTGCGGAGTGGGTCGCACTCGAAGCTGACGCCTTCGGCGTGTGGGCTCTGGATCAGGCGAAGAAGTTCGTAACGCTGCAGCACACCCACTCCTCCGAACTCGGAGCGGATGGCATCGCGCGTTTCCGTTCCGCGGTCGAACGGTGCGTGGTCGCGCTCCAGGAGGCACTTCCGGCCGCTTACGGCGAGGGGCGCCCTCGGAACTTCACCGAGGTGCGCAGCCCTGCTAGGACCGACGCCCCCGCCCTCGTCGCCGACTTTCGGACCGAGTTCGTCGCACCGCTCGGCGAAGTGGTGGAGGGCGCCGGCTACGACATCGACCGCTGGGGCGCATTTTCCTGGTACGTCGGCGAACGCCGCGAGAGCAGCGTCCGGGGAAAGCTCTACTTCGACGGCGGCCAGGGGGATGCCACCCGTGCACTGCGCGTCTACACCACCGCTGCGGCGCGGGTGCGGACGGCACGAGCCAACGTCGCGCGCGTCCGGGAGCAGAACGCACGGCATGCAGCGGCGGCGTTGTGGGGCAACGACTGAGGTCCGCCTCGCGCGGCGACGAGACGACTGTTCACCTGTACGCCGGTTTCTACCCAGCGGTGGATGCCGCAAGCGCTAGTCTCCGGACATGCAGGAGGGCGATCTCGGCACGAAGGCCGACGAGACCGAGGACGACGAGTACGTCGTCTTCGCTGAGGCACCGCCGATGGCCGAAGAGGTCCAGGCACTGGGTCGCGAAGGAGTGGCGATCGTCAAGCGCTGGCTGGAGGCCACGACCCACATCCGGCTGAACTACGACGTGTACGACTTCGGACCCCAGTGCATGGTGCCGTACGTCGGTGGCGTCAAACGATTCGACTTAGCCGGGAGCTACACCTCGGGTGACCGTGCGCCTGTGGTGGTCGAATGCAAGAGATACAAGACCGTCGGCGGGCAGGCCGGGGAGTTCCGAGAGTTCCTGAGGATCGCGTACTCGTCGGTCCTGGCGGACATCACCCACTACACGCGTGATCGTGGCACACGGTTCATCTGGGTCACTACTCACCCGTTCAGCCAGAAGCAGTGGGCGCATCTTGAGACGCACGACTACATGCGTGCGGCGCTCGAGGAGAAGCCCGAGTACCTGGGGGGTAGCAAGATCGACGAGACCAGACTGCGTGACGTGGCGTCGCGCGTCATGGTCCTGGTCCTGAACATGAAGCAGGAGGCCCTGAGCTTGACAATCGACGAGCTGAACAAGGTTCGGACCGTGCTGGAGCGGAGCTGAGCATGGCCAACTCTGACCTAGTCGCTAGCGCGCGGGAACTTCGGGATCGCCATTCCGAGGACGGATCGAACGACGACTCGTCTGCCTACTCGGAGCGGTTGAAGGATCTGGTCCAGGATCGCCTGGTCGAGTCGAATCCGGACGCGACGGTCGAGCGGACTTCCTATTTCAACCACTCCGCAATCCCCGACTTCGTCATCACGTGGGGATCCTCTCGCTACCCGCGAGGTCTGTACCTCCGCGGTTCGTACGCGGCGATCATCGCAGCCAGCGACGTGCAGACGAATCGCCACGACGATCCGATCTTCATGTCGTTGGACGAGGCTCAGGACTTCCAGCTCGGTGGCGAGGAGTACAGCAGGTCGCGGATCAAGAGCGTCGTGGCCGAGGCGGATGCGACCCTGGTGACCGACCTCGGCGCCTTCGCCGCCGCAACCGCCCACGTGCAGACCTCCGAGCAGGCTCCGCTGCATTCGCTGGTGCGGCAGAACTTCGTGCGTGGTGGCAAGGGGTTGTTCGACGGAGAGCAGGTCGAGCAGTTCGTCAGTCAGCTCGACGGCGACGACGACCGGTCGGTTCTGGACGACATCGGCGCCTTCTTCACGGAGTCCGCGCAGGGTGAGTTCCAACGTGCAGCCGCGCTGATCGACCTTGCCCGATCTACGGAGCACATCGAATCGCTGGACATTGCCCATCTGCTGCGCGGACGACTGACTGGCGAGGAGGTCCGCACGCTCCTGCCTTGGATGCTCGCTAACAGTGTGGCACCGGTGGGAGCGCCGTTGTGGCGCCTCGTCGGCTCTCTTCTCGATCTTCGGCTCCTCGAGAGCGAGTCTTCCTCTCTGCGCGGCGTGGATCTGTCGCGCCTCATCGAGACCAATCTGGACGTCTTCGTCGCGACGAGGGCGACTGCGGGCCTGAACGTCGAAGTCGAGGACCAAGGGCTCGAGGGCGAACCTGTCCCGGGGCCGCGGTGGGAGATGGTGGATACTCGGCTCGCGCGTCTGGAACGGAGCTCCGCGGTGCGGTTTGCGCTGCTGGGGACGCGCTTGAAGCGGTCGTCATCCGGCTCGTTCAGCGCGCCACGCTGGAGCGCGATCAAGCCGCGACTGGCCGA
The DNA here is from genome assembly GCF_019265565.1 of Cellulomonas sp. PS-H5. NCBI lineage: Bacteria > Bacillati > Actinomycetota > Actinomycetes > Micrococcales > Cellulomonadaceae > Cellulomonas > Cellulomonas sp. PS-H5. The sequence goes on along the minus strand of NZ_JAHVCI010000011.1, from coordinate 25,852 downwards.
TCACACGCTCGCCCGAGCCAGCGTCTACGGGATCGACGAGGTCATCACGGTGGACTCGCGCAGAGGACGCAGCATCCTCGACTACCTGGACCAGGTGATCCCTCAGGGCTCGGCCGACGACTACTTCGTCGAGGACGTTACGGTCCGACTGGCAAACGCCAGTGCCGCGGGAGATGAGCGGGATGTCAAGGTTGACTTCACGAGCCGGCTGATCGTGACGGACGCTGCGGTAACGCTCGGCTCGATGCTCGAGCTGGTGGGCCTGCTTGGGGAGCTGAACCCCGAGTTGGATGGTGACGAGACGGCAGCTCCTGACACCGCGGAGCTCGCGGACGACGCCGACGGGGAGGAGTCTGCCGACGCGTAATGGTGACGAACGGACTACCCCGACGCCGGCCGGTCTGGTCGGCGATGAGGTCAGACGTCGTCGGTGCGGTCTTCGCGAAACGTAACGCTGGTGATCACGGCGGCGTACTCGTCCTGGTGCTAGCCGGCGTGGCGCCTCGCGGCCTGCGCTCACCTTGAGGCGAACAGCACCCTTGCCGTGTTCGTACTGGGCCTGCTCGACGGCGTCCAGCTGCAGTGGCTCCGGCGAGGACGCGGTCCATGACCCATGCGGTCGACAGCTTCCTCGACGCGGTCGACTACCCCGATCACGACCTCCCCACCACGACGGCCGGGCGTCCGCGTTCGCGCGTCCGTGGCAACTCCGCATCGGAGCGCCGGGAGGGCTTGAGCGGGGAGCCGACTCCCGAGATAGGACGTCCTGGGAAGCGGCACGCGCTAGCCACTGCTCCGACCGTGAACCCATAAGCATCGACGGCTTGAGCACCGCCGCCATCCCCTGAGCATGCCGGGTGCGGGGTGCGACGCCGCAGCGGTTCCGGGTGCCGTTCACCCGCGGCGTCAAGCTTCACCTGGGTGTAGGACGCGCGTCGGCGCGGGTCGGGCCAGCATGTGGCGCACGCGAACACCCGCTCGGCGCACGGTTCCACGCCAGGTCAAGGGCAGCATCCGGCGGACGGTGCCAAGGTGCTCCATCGCGGTCTCGTAGCTCATCGACTTCGCGCACGGCGTGCCGTGGCCGAGATGGTACTCATGCTGCTCGCGACCGGTGTGCGCGGCGACGGCCCGCTCGCCGCGCGTCTGGCGCTGCACCTCGACGAGGCGCCCTACGGCATGGTCACGAAGCTGCGCGACGCCTTCGACGTCCACCTCGCCCTGGACAACCACAAGATCCCCAAGCGGCAGCAGGAGCGCCTCCGCGAGCGTCGGCTGCTGCTCAGCAGCGCGTGCTCCGCTAGCCGCTGGGCCGGGCGGGCGCATCTCCCCGGCAGTACGGCGTGTCGGGTGTCATCACGGCGACGTCCGGCACGATGCTGCGGCTATGAGCGGCACGGACGAGGTCTCTGCCTCGCGCTTCGCGCTCCTCCTGGACACGAACGCATTCATCGCCCTCGAGCCGACATCGCCGTCGTTCCAGGCCGACCTGCCGGACGCGGCCGAACTCGTACGCCTCGCCCAACAAGGCGATCATCGGTTCTATCTCTCCGCCGGCACCACCCACGACATCGACCGAGACGCACGACCAGACCGCCGTCGCGCGAACCACGCGCTCGCCGGCAAGTACCAGCACCTCGACCCGATCAATCCGCCCACGGACCTGCTCGCGGTGCTCCGCGAAGACGCCCCGCCACCCGGACGGCACTCGAACAACGACGTCGATCTCGAGATGCTGTCTGCGGTCTGGGTCGGTGCCGTCGACTTCCTCGTCACCCAGGACAACCGACTCCGGCGCCGGGGCGTGCGTGCGGGGCTCGGCGAGCGAATCCTCACCATCGTGGAAGCGGTCGCATTCCTGCGGCGCCTCTCCCCGCGTGCCAGTACCCCTCCGCCCGCCGTCACGCCGCTCCGCACGTACAACCTCGACGTGCACGACCCGATTCTGGAGTCGCTGCGCGAGGACTACGTCGGGTTCGATGCGTGGTTCGCGGGCGTGCGGATCGCACCTGGCCGGCCGGCCTGGGTGATCGAGGTCGACGGTGGTAGCTACGGCGCGCTGATGATCGTCAAGGACGAACTGCCCGGTGCCACGGAGCTCCCCGGCAAGGTACTGAAGCTCTGCACCTTCAAGGTCGCAGCGCACGCGTACGGGCGCGCGTACGGCGAGCTGTTGCTGAAGACGTTGTTCGGGCACATTCACAACGGCGGCCACGACACCGTGTACGTCACCACCTTCCCGAAGCAGGACCGCCTGATCGAACTGCTCGAAGACTTCGGCTTCGTCCGACACAACCATCCGCAGGGTGACGACGAGGAGCTGGTCCTGGTCAAGTACCGCCGGCCGGCTGACCAGATTCTGACCGACCCCTTGGCGGCACACCGGATGCACGGACCTCCGTACGTCCACCCGGACGCCCGCGCGTTCGTCGTCCCGGTCATCCCGGTGTGGCACGACGCTCTGTTCCCCGACTTCCAGATGGGGTTCGGGTTGTGGACCGGTAGTCACGCCTACGGAAACGCGCTGCGCAAGGCGTACGTTTCGGGCTCCAGGTCACGTCTCGTGAGCGCCGGCGACACCCTGCTGCTCTACCGGTCGGAAGACCTGCAGGCGGTCACTGTCGTAGGCGTAGTGGAGGATGTGCACGTCTCAAGCGACGCAAGGACGATCCAGCGGTTCGTCGGAAGGCGCACCGTGTACACGCCGATGGACCTCGGGGTCATGGCGCTGGAACACGCCGAGCTACACGCGGTGATCTTCCGACAGGACCGGCTGCTCGATCCGCCCGTGTCACTCAAGACCCTGCGGCTCATGGGCGTGCTCAACGGCCCGCCGCAGAGCATCACCGAAGTACGTAGAGGAGGACGAACGTGGGTGCACCAGCATCTGGCCGCGTCGCAGTGATGTCGATCAAGCCGCAGTTCGCCGAGGCGATCCTCAACGGGACGAAACTCGTGGAGTTCCGCAAGCGACGCCTGGCACCGGACGTCACGACAGTCCTCATCTACGCGACGATGCCCGTCGGCCGCGTCATCGGAGCGTTCGAGGTCCACGGGTACGACGTGGCGTCCCCAACGGCCGTGTGGGAGCGGCACAAGGGTCACGCTGGCATCGCACGGTCCGGCTACCGCGCCTACTACCGAGGGTCCGAGGCCGCGGTCGGCATCCTCGTGAAGGACGCGCGCAGGCTCGCGCGCCCCCTGACGCTCAAGGAGCTGGACGCATCGTTGCCCGTGCCGCAGAGCTTCGTGTACGTCACGCTCAACCCGCATGGCCCACACGGCGACACGCAAGCGCGCCTGCACGACGAGCTCGCGACCGCGCACTGAGAACGAAAGGCGCAAGCGCGTGGATTCAGGTGAGGACATGCACGAGCTCACGACACGCTCGTGGGCAACCGAGGGGGCCACTGCAGATGGGTAAGGCTCGTCCGCAGCTGTGCCAGACCTTCCGGGCCGTCGCCAGGACTACCTTTCGCGACTACCAAGCCGGTCGCCCCGTTGGCCTGGTGCCATGGGAGACGTCCTTCACTGACGCCGCGTTGCTCCGAATCGCTACCCGGCGTCCGCGTGAAGTCCTCGCGCACCGCTTTGACGGACAGTCTGAGCGCGCAACGGGAGCCGACTGGGAGTGGTGGTTCTGCAGTCCCAGAGGATTCGCCGGCCTACGAGTACAGGCGAAGCGCATGGCTCCGAAGACGAACTCGTTTCCCGTGTCGAAGTCCGTCGATGGGGTGCAGCAGGCCGAAGTGCTCATTCGCGCCGCTCGATCCCGACGAGCGACGCCCTTCTACGTTCTGTACGGCGACAGAGTGCCAACGGCGACGCAGCCCGCAGTCGCCCCTGGACCTTGCCCACACGGGCCGTTCGACCCCACTCTCTGGGGCGCCGCACTCGTACACGCGGAAGTTGTGCACCAGCGCCTCGTCGGCCCACGCCCGCGCCGCTCGCTGCTCGCGGACGCGTGGCCTTGGCATCATCTTGTCTGCGGCTCCTGCGAAGACGACACAGTCGATGAGGCGGCCCGGCGCTTCGTGCTGGAAGACGAAGCACACCGTGCCCGCCACCTTGATCCCGATTACCAGGACATAGCGATGGAGGGCCCGATCGACCGCGCGCACTCCGCCCAGAACGCGCCTTCCGACGTGATCAGAGCGTACGAACAACGAGATCCGTCTTTGATCGAAGGTGGAGACGGGCTCGCCGGAACCGTACTTGTGCTCGACGCGGGACGGCGACGCTAGGAGACGGAGGTCTGCACTCCTCGGGGTCAGAAGCACTACGGAAGGACCTCCCGGCACCGCGGGTCGCGATCGCTCGCACATCAGTCGCTACTTCACGGTGGCCGTGGGCGTCATGCGAGCGCAGCGGTGCTGCGCTCGCTAGCTTCCTTGAGACGCACGCCGCCCGCGGACACATCACCACCAAGGCGGGACAGACGAGCGGCGAGAAGCAAGCAAGCCACCACAGCCTCGGCAGTCACGCCGCTTGGCTCAGGGCGCACCTCAAACAAGTCCGGCCACCGCGCTCCCGGGCCCGTCGCGGTTGAGCGGCGCTCACAGACCGCCGACCGTGGAGCTCCAGGCCGGAGCGCCACAACCGTCTCCGGAACGCCGCAAGGGAGCCACAATTACCCGCCGGAAACCACACCACTCAATCGGAACCTACAACCGACCTAGGCCTGCATGTCCACGAACCGCGAGTAGTGCCCCTGGAACGCCACGGTGATGACGTCGGTCGGGCCGTTACGGTGCTTGGCCACGATCAGGTCGGCCTCGCCCGCGCGCGGCGACTCCCGCTCGTACGCGTCCTCGCGGTGCAGCAGGATGACCATGTCGGCGTCCTGCTCGATGGAGCCGGACTCACGCAGGTCGGACATCGCGGGCTTCTTGTCCGTGCGCTGCTCGGGACCACGGTTCAGCTGCGACAGCGCGATGACCGGGACCTCGAGCTCCTTGGCGAGCAGCTTGAGCGCACGGGAGAACTCCGAGACCTCCTGCTGGCGCGACTCGACGCGCTTGCCGGACGACATCAGCTGCAGGTAGTCGATGATCACGAGCTTGAGGTCGTGCTTCTGCTTGAGCCGCCGGCACTTCGCCCGGATCTCCATGAGCGACATGTTGGGCGAGTCGTCGATGAACAGCGGCGCCTCGGTGAGCTTGCCCTGGATCTGGGCGAGCTTCTGCCAGTCGTCGTCGCCCATCGAGCCGTTGCGCATCTTCTGCAGGGGCACGCGGCCCTCCGCGGACAGCAGACGCATGGTGATCTCGGAGCGGCTCATCTCGAGCGAGAAGACGACGGACGCCTGCTGGTGCTTGATCGACGCCGCGCGCGCGAAGTCCAGCGCGAGCGTCGACTTGCCGATGGCGGGGCGGGCCGCGATGACGATCATCTGGCCCGGGTGCAGGCCGTTGGTCAGGCGGTCGAGGTCGGCGAAGCCGGTCGGCACCCCCACCATGCCCTCGCCGCGGTGCCCGGCGGACTCGATCTCGTCCAGGGTGCCGGCGACGACCTCGCCGAGGCGGTGGTAGTCCTCGGTGGTGCGGCGGTCGCTGACCGCGTAGACCTCGGCCTGGGCGTTGTTGACGATCTCCTCGACGTCGCCGCCGTCGGTCGCGTAGCCGAGCTGGACGATGCGGGTGCCGGCCTCGACGAGGCGGCGCAGGACGGCGCGCTCCCGGACGATGCGGGCGTAGTAGCCGGCGTTGGCCGCGGTCGGCACCATCGAGATGAGGGTGTGCAGGTAGGGCACGCCGCCCACGCGGCCGATCTCGCCGCGCTTGGTCAGCTCGTCCGCGACGGTGACGGCGTCGGCGGGCTCGCCGCGGCCGTAGAGGTCCAGGATCGCGTCGTAGATCGCCTCGTGCGCCGGGCGGTAGAAGTCGCTGCCGCGGATCTCCTCGACGACGTCCGCGATGGCGTCCTTCGAGATCATCATGCCGCCGAGCACGCTCTGCTCGGCGTCGAGGTCCTGCGGCGGGGTCCGGTCGAACGCCGCCCGGCCCTGCCCCGCGGGGGCCCCGTACTCGAGCTCCTCGATCGTCACGCTGCTGCCCGCCCCACCTTCGCTCGTCCCCCGGCGACTGCCGTCGAACACCCGTTCTAGCACCGCCCTCCGACACGTCGGCGGAGGCGGGCGACCGTGTCCGGTGCGCGCGCCGACGCGAGGTTAGGACCCCGGAGGACGGTCCGTCGAGCGAGACGTCCACAGGGGGTGGGGACAGGGTTGTGGAAGGCTGTGGACACGCACCGTGAGATGTCCACAGGTCGTGGACACAGGTGTGGATGAAGCCGGGCACGCCTGTGATCAGGGCGTTCTCACCGGCGCAAACACCGTGAACCCATGTGGACGGGAAGAAGTTGGCCGCCATTTCACGCCTCGGACAGGTGCCGTCCACCGTCGACCGCCAGATCCTCGGCCTCGCCGTGCCCGCGCTGGGCGCGCTGGTGGCCGAGCCGTTGTTCGTGCTGGTCGACTCGGCCATAGTCGGACGCCTGGGGACGACCGAGCTCGCCGGGCTGTCGCTCGCCTCGACGCTCCTGGTGACCGTCGTCGGCCTGTGCGTCTTCCTCGCGTACGCGACCACGGCGGTCGTCGCCCGGCGGCTCGGCGCGGGCGACCGCACCGGCGCGCTGCAGGTCGGCGTCGACGGGCTCTGGCTCGCGGCCGGCCTGGGCGTGGTCCTGGCGGCGGTCGCGATGCTGGTGGCTCCCTGGGCGGTCGGGGCGCTCGGCGCGACCGGGGACGTCGCGCACCAGGCCGTGCTCTACCTGCGCGCGTCCGCCCCGGGGCTGCCGGGGATGCTCGTCGTGCTCGCCGCCACCGGGGCGCTACGCGGCCTGCAGGACACGAAGACGCCCCTGGTCGTGGCCGGGGTCGGCGCGGCGGTGAACGCGGTGCTCAACGTCGCGCTCGTCTACGGCCTGCACCTCGGCATCGCCGGTTCGGGCGCCGGCACCGCCGCCACGCAGGTCGCGATGGGCGTCGCGCTCGTCGTGGTCGTGGTCCGGGGCGCGCGGGCGGCCGGGTCCTCGCTGCGGCCGGCGCCCGGTGGCATCCTCGCCGGCGTCCGCACCGGCACCCCGCTGCTGCTGCGGACCCTGTCGCTGCGCGCGGCGATCCTGCTGACCGTGTGGGTGGCCACGGGCCTCGGCCCTGTCGCCCTGGCGGGGCACCAGGTCGTCAACGCGATCTGGGGCTTCGTGGCGTTCGCCCTGGACGCGCTCGCGATCGCCGCGCAGGCGCTCATCGGCCACGCGCTCGGCGCCGGCGACACGGGGCTGGTGCGCGCGCTGCTGCGCCGGACGCTGGCCTGGGGCGTCGGCGCGGGCGTGGTGCTCGGCGTGCTGACCGGCGGGCTGGGCTGGTGGCTGTCGGCCCTGTTCACCTCGGACCCGGACGTGCGGCACGCGGTGACCCTGAGCCTGGCGGTCGCGGCGGTCCTCATGCCCATGGCCGGCTGGGTGTTCGTACTGGACGGCGTCCTCATCGGGGCCGGCGACGGCCGGTTCCTCGCCGCGGCCGGGATGGTGACGCTCGCGGTCTACGTGCCGTTCGCCCTGGCGGTGCGGGCCTGGGCGCCGGACGGCTGGGCCGGGCTGGCGTGGCTCTGGGCGGCGTTCGCGGGGGTGTTCATGCTCGCGCGGGCCGTGACGACCGGGCTGCGGGCGCGGCGGGACACGTGGATGGTCACCGGGGCCTGAGGTGCCCGGGTGGCTCGCTCCGGGTCAGCGTCCCGGGACCGCCGCCGCGAGCGCGTCCGTGACCTCGCCCAGCGCACCCGGGCGGAGCGCGTAGTAGGCCCAGACCCCGCGCTTGTCCCGGGTCACCAGGCCCGCGTCCACGAGTTGCTTCAGGTGGTGCGAGACGGTCGGCTGGGAGAGCCCGACGGGCTCGGTGAGATCGCACACGCACGCCTCTCCCCCGTCGTGCGCGGCGATGATCGACAGCAGCCGGAGCCGGGTGGGGTCGGCGAGCGCCTTCAGCCGGCGCGCGAGGTCGTGCGCGCCGACGTCGTCGAGCGCGGGTGCGCCGCCCGCGGTGCAGCAGCCGTCGGAGGCGAGCGGCAGGAGGGTGGGCGTCGCGGAGGCCATCGCCCCATCGTGCCGTAGACATCGACGACTGTCGATGGTTGACAGGGGCCGCGGCGCGCGTCACGATCGCATCGACAACCTTCGATGCGAGGAGACGGCGATGGACGACGTGCGCGACGAGGTCCGCCGCCGGTACGCGGAGGCCGCCACGTCGGTCACCCGCGCGGCGACCGCGACCCCCGCCCAGGACTGCTGGGGCGGGGCCTGCGGCACGGACGCCGTGGAGACCCGGTTCGGCGCCACCTTCTACGACGCGACGGCGCTGACGGGCATCCCGGTCGAGGCGCAGCTCGCCTCGCTCGGCTGCGGCAACCCCGTGGCGGTCGCCGACCTGCGCCCGGGCGAGCGCGTGCTCGACCTCGGGTCCGGGGGCGGCATCGACGTGCTCCTGTCCGCGCGGCGCGTCGGCCCGACCGGGTTCGCCCACGGGGTGGACATGACGGACGAGATGCTCGCGCTCGCCCGGGACAACGCCGCGCGCGCCGGCGCGACCAACGTGGCGTTCCACCGCGGCACCATCGAGGACCTCCCGCTCCCGGACGCCTCGGTCGACGTCGTGATCTCGAACTGCGTCGTCAACCTGTCGCCCGACAAGCCGCGGGTGCTGGCCGAGGCGTTCCGCGTGCTCGCACCGGGTGGCCGCCTCGGCATCTCCGACGTCGTGGCGGAGGACCGGCTCACGCCCGACCAGCGAGCCGAGCGGGGCTCGTACGTCGGCTGCATCGCGGGCGCACTCTCCCAGGGCGAGTACCTCGCGCTCCTGGCGGCGGCCGGGTTCGTGGAGGCCGACGTGACCCTGACCCACGCCGTCGCCGACGGCATGCACGGCGCCCTCGTGCGCGCCACCAAGCCGGCCGCCGCGCCGACGACCGAGGAGAGCCGATGACCGACCACCGCCCCAGCGTCCTGTTCGTGTGCGTGCACAACGCCGGGCGCTCGCAGATGGCCGCGGGCCTGCTCACGTCGCTGTCGGGCGGAGCCGTCGAGGTGCGCTCCGCCGGGTCCGCGCCTGCTGACCGGGTCAACCCGGTGGCCGTCGACGCGATGGCCGAGCTCGGGATCGACCTGACGACCGAGCAGCCCAAGGTCCTCACGCCAGAGGCCGTGCAGGCGTCCGACGTCGTGGTGACGATGGGCTGCGGCGACGCGTGCCCGTACTACCCCGGGACGCGGTACGAGGACTGGGTGCTCGAGGACCCGGCCGGCCAGGACCTCGCGATGGTGCGCGGCGTGCGGGACGAGATCCGCGGGCGCGTCGAGGCGCTCCTGGCGTCGCTGGCCGTCCCCCAGGCAGGGCCGCTCGCGCGGGTCTGACCCGGGGGCCGATCTCGCGGCGGCGGCGCCGGCGTCGTCAGCCGGCCGGCGGGCGGTCCGCGTCGCTCGCGCCCTGACCGGCGTCACCGTGCTCGGCGTCGTCGCCCGACCGCCCCTGCAGCGCCAGGACCAGGAAGACGAACCCGACCGGCAGGAACGCGATCGCGCCGTACCGCAGGGTGTCGTTGAAGAGACCGGAGAACCCGAGCACGAGGAACACGAGCCCGATGGGCAGGTAGGCGAGCCGGGCCTGCGCGTCGTCGGACGCGGGCTCCGGCTGCGGCGGGCTCGAGGGCTCGGGCTGATCGGCCATGCCTCGACGGTAGGCGGCACGCGCCCCGGGTCGCCTCCGCCGCGGGACGGAGATCCTCCTGCGACCCCCGGGAACGACCGCGCCCCCGCCCCGGGGACCGGGACGGGGGCGCGGTACGCGCTGGCGCGTGGCGTCAGGCCGCGACGACCTTGACGGTCAGCTTCGCGGAGACCTCCGGGTGCAGGCGGACCTGCACCGCGTACTCGCCGGTCGCCTTGATCGGCTGCGCGACCTCGATCTTGCGGCGGTCGATCGACGGGCCGCCGGCGGCCTTGACCGCGTCGGCGATCTCGGCGGTCGTGACCGCACCGAAGAGGCGGCCGGCGTCGCCGGACTTCGCCGCCACGGTGACCGGGTTGCCCTGGAGCGAGTCGCGCACGGCGCGCGCCTCGTCGAGGGTCGCGATCTCGCGGGTCTTGCGAGCACGGCGGATCGCCGTGATCTCCTTCTCCGCGCCCTTGCTCCACGCGGTCGCGAGACCACGCGGGACGAGGTAGTTGCGGGCGTACCCGTCCTTGACGTCGACGACGTCGCCGGGAGCGCCGAGGCCCGTGACCTCGTGGGTCAGGATGAGCTTGGCCATCTTGTTGCTCCTTCTCAGCGAGCCGACGACGAGTACGGCAGGAGCGCCATCTCGCGGGCGTTCTTCACGGCCCGCGCGATCGCGCGCTGCTCCTGGACGGACACGCCGGTCACGCGGCGGGCGCGGATCTTCCCGCGGTCGGAGATGAACTTCCGCAGCAGGGCGGTGTCCTTGTAGTCGACCGACTCGATCTTCGCCGCCTTGAGCGGGTTCTGCTTCTTCTTGGGCTTCCGGACAACGGCCTTGGCCATCGTGGTGCTCCTTGTTCTACGTACGGAGCCCGGGGCGTTGCCATGCCCCGGGATGGGATGTTCGTGATGGCGCGCGCGGCGCCGGTGCCGACCTGGCGGTCAGCGGTGCTCGATCAGAACGGGGGCTCGTCGGAGTAGCCACCCGCGCCGCCGCCGCCCGCGGGCGTGGCCCACGGGTCGTCCTGCTGCGCGGACTGGCCGCCGCCGTTGAACCCGCCACCGCCGCCGCCACCGCCGTTGAAGCCGCCGCCACCACCGCCGCCGAACCCGCCGCCGCCACCACCGGACCGCTGGGTCCGGGTGACCTTGGCCGAGGCGTAGCGGAGCGAGGGGCCGACCTCGTCGACCTGCAGCTCGTAGACGGTGCGCTTCTCGCCCTCGCGGGTCTCGTAGGACCGCTGGACGAGCCGGCCGCTGACGATCACGCGGGTGCCCTTGGTGAGCGACTCGGCGACGTTCTCCGCCGCCTCCCGCCAGATCGAGCAGCGGAGGAACAGCGTGTCGCCGTCCTTCCACTCGTTGCTCTGGCGGTCGAACGTGCGCGGCGTGGACGCCACGGTGAAGTTCGCGACCGCGGCGCCGGACGGCGTGAACCGCAGCTCCGGGTCGGCGGTCAGGTTCCCGATCACCGTGATGGTGGTGTCACCAGCCATGCCAGCTCCTCGTTCTCGTCGATGCTCGTCGAAGGGGTGTCCCGCACGGTACGCGCGCGGTCTGACGCGTCAGGACTCCTTGCGGAGGACCTTCGTGCGCAGGACGACCTCGTTCAGGCCCAGCTGACGGTCCAGCTCCTTGGCGGTGTCCGACGTCGAGGAGAAGTCGACGACGGCGTAGATGCCCTCGGACTTCTTCTTGATGTCGTACGCCAGGCGGCGACGGCCCCAGATGTCCACGTTGTCGACGGAGCCACCGTCGGTCTTGACGACCGACAGGTACTTGTCGAGCGACGGGGCGACGGTGCGCTCGTCGATGCTGGGGTCGAGGATCATCATGATCTCGTACTGACGCAGGCTCATACCCACCTCCTCTGGTCTCGGCGGCCACGGTCGTTCCGTGGCAGGAGGGTGTCGTTGCGTCGCTGCCCCGCGCCCGTCCATCGATGGCGACGGTCGGTCGGGCACAGCAGCACACCAGTCTACCCGGTCACGCGACCCCTCGGGGCCGCCCGTCCGGGTGGACGGCGTGGGTCGTGGTGGCGCCGCGGCGGTCAGCCGCCGGTGCCGGCGTTGCCGCCGGCCTGGCCGTTGTTCCCGGCCTGCCCGTTGTTGCCGGGCTGGCCGGTCGGCTGCTGCGTCGGCTGCGGCTGCGGCTGGGGGCCCTTGGACACCCGCAGGGTGACGGTCGACCCCGGGGCCACCTGCGACCCCTCCCCCGGGCTGACGCCCAGGACCGTGCCGGCCGCCGCCGCGTTGAACTCCTCCGCGACGGAGGGCACGAGCCCGGCGTTCTGGAGCGCGGCCTGCGCGTCGCCGGACAGCTGCCCGGTGAGGCCTGACGGCACCGCGACGGTCGTCGGCTGCTCCGGCTCGGGCGCCTGGGTCTCGACGGGCGCGGACGTCGTCGGCTCGGAGGTCGGCACGGCGGCGCCGTTGACGTTCGCCCGCTTGGGGAAGTCGACCACAGCGGCGTACTGCGGCAGCTCGAAGACCGGCTTCATGTAGGCGGCCCAGAGCTCGGACGGGTACGTGCCGCCGGTGACCTCCTTGACCCCGCCCCACGGCGTGATCGTGACCTGGTCCTTGCCGTTCTCGCCGACCTGGCTGAGCCCGACGGCGGTGACGATCTGCGGGGTGAAGCCGACGAACCACGCCGACTTGTTCTCCTGGGAGGTGCCCGTCTTGCCGGCGATCGGCCGGTCCAGCGGGCTGACGTACTTCTCCGCGGAGCCCTTCTGGACCACCTGGGTCATCGCATAGGTCGTGTCGGCCATGACGCCGGCGTCGAACGTCTGCACCGGCTGGGTCTGCCCCGCGTAGGCGACGTCCCCGTCGGGGTAGACGGCCTGCGCCACCATGAACGGCTTGTGGTACACCCCCTGCGCCGCGATGGTCGCGTAGGCGGACGCCATGTCGATCGGTCGCACCGCGTCGGCGCCGAGCACGTTCGAGTTGACGGACGACACCGGCGTGGTCACGCCGGCCCTCGTCGCGACGTCGGCGGTCTTCTCGGGGCCGACCTCGAGGTTGACCTGGGCGTAGACCGTGTTCACGGACTGCTCGGTCGCCTTGACCAGGTCGATGTTGCCGAAGTCCTGGCCGCTGAAGTTGTTGACCTTCCAGTCGCCAAACTCCTGCGGGGACACGCCCGAGTACCGCTTGCTCAGCGGGATCCCGTTCTCGAGGGCCGCGATCAGCGTGAACGGCTTGAACGTCGAGCCACCCTGGATGGCGTCGCGGCTCGCGCGGTCGATCTGGTCGGCGAGGAAGTCGGAACCGCCGTACAGCGAGACGATGCCGCCCGTCGCCGGGTCGATCGAGACCAGGCCGACCTTGAGCGCGGCGGACGGGAGCTCGCCGTCGGAGAGGCCGCCGTCCCGCATGCTCTGCACGGCGGCCACCGCGTTCCCCTGCACCGCGGGGTCGATCGTCGTCGTGATCGTCAGGCCGCCCGAGCTGATCATCTCGTCGGTGATCGACCCGGTCGCCGTGAGCTCGCGCTTCACGTACTGCAGCAGGTAGCCGGTCGTGCCGCCGTAGGTCTCGTTGCGCTGGTACTCGGCGATGGCGGGGAACGTCTGCGCGTCCCGGTCGGCCTGCGTGAGGTAGCCGTCGCGGACCATCCCGTCGAGGACGTACTCCCAGCGCTGCTGCGCCTTCTCCGGGCTGACGGCGGGGTCCCAGTTGTTCGGAGACGGGATGACGCCGGCCAGGAGCGCCGCCTCGGACACCGTGAGGTCCGCCGACGGGTGGCCGAAGTACGCCTGCGACGCGGCCTCGACGCCGTACGCGTCCCGGCCGAAGTAGATCGTGTTGAGGTAGCGCCCGAGGATCTGCTCCTTGGTCTCCGACTGCGCGATCTTGATCGCGAGCAGCGCCTCCTTGGCCTTGCCGACGTAGCCCGTCGTGGTCTGGCCGACGTAGTACCGCTCCACGTACTGCTGGGTGAGGGTCGACCCGCCCTGCGTCGCACCGCCGCGGACGTTGTTGATGAACGCGCGGGCCATGCCCGTGATGGAGATGCCCTGGTTCTCGAAGAACGTGCGGTCCTCGGCCGACACCACGGCCTGGCCCATGAACTCGGGCAGGGACTCGTACTCGACGATGGTGCGGTTCGGGCCGGGGAAGGTGCCCATCGGCGAGCCGTCGGCGTAGAGCACGGTCGACTTCTGCGCCTCGACGAACTCGTCCGGCGCCGGCACGTCGGTGAGCGCGTAGGCCGCGACCCCGAGCCCGAGGCACAGGAAGACGAAGCCGATGACGGACCCGACGACGAACCGCCACGAGGGCAGCCAGCGGTGCAGACCGCGGTAGCCCCGCCGGGGGTAGTCGATGATCCGCCGCCGTCCGCCGGACGCGGCGGTACCGCGTGCGGCGGACGCCGCGGACCGTCGGTTCGAGCCTGCCACGGCACTGCCTTCCTGTGGACTGCTGGGGGGAGGGCCGGCGGCAGGGAGCCGCCCGGGCCCGGATCAGTATGCGTGAGCGGTCGCGCGCCGCCCGCGGGCGGACGACCCCTCCCGGCGACCTGCACACGATCGCCACGAGGCCCCCCGCCCGGCTTCCCGGCCCGATGAGCATCTTGGCAGCCGCGCGCCCGCCGGGCACGTGACCTGCGTGCCGAACCGCCGTCCACCGCCCCGCCACGCCGGATGGACCCGAGGTGTTGCCCGGATCACCCGCTTCGTCCTACCCTCCCCGATGTATCAGTTCGATACATCGGTGCGCGGACAGCGAGAAGGGAGGCCACGGTGCGCGGACGTTCCGACGTGCTCGAGTCGGCCATCCTCGGGCTGCTGCACGACTCCCCGATGCACGGGTACGAGCTGCGCAAGCGGCTCAACCTCCTGCTGGGCTCGTTCCGCGCGCTGTCCTACGGGTCGCTGTACCCGGCCCTCAAGTCGCTGGTGGCGCGCGGCCTCATCGCGGGCTCCGACCCGCAGCAGGCCCCGGCCCACGGGCTGGCCGGCAAGCGGGCCCGGATCGTCTACCAGCTCACGGCCGAGGGCAAGGAGCAGTTCCAGCACGTGCTGGCCTCCTCCGGCCCCGCCGCGTGGGAGGACGAGAACTTCGGGTTCCGGTTCGCGTTCTTCGGGCAGACCGACGCCGAGACCCGGCTGCGGATCCTCGAGGGCCGGCGCACCCGGATGACGGAGCGCCTGGAGCTGATCAAGGACTCCGTGTCCCGCACCCGCGTCCGCATGGACGAGTACACCCTCGAGCTGCAGCGCCACGGGCTCGAGCAGGTCGAGCGCGAGGTCCGCTGGCTCGACGACCTCATCGACCACGAGCGCAGCAACCGCGGCGCCCGTCCCCGCGGCGTCGGCCGGCCGGCCGACGCCCGCACGAACGCTGTCGAGGATGACTCCATCGTCGCGGCACCAACCCCTCAGAAGGAGCGAGGATGACCGCCATCCGCGTTGCGATCGCGGGCGTGGGCAACTGCGCCTCGTCGCTTGTCCAGGGCGTGCACTACTACGCCGACGCCGACCCGAGCACCAAGGTGCCCGGCCTCATGCACGTGCAGTTCGGCGACTACCACGTCTCCGACCTGGAGTTCGTGCTGGCGTTCGACGTCGACGCCAAGAAGGTCGGCTTCGACCTGTCCGAGGCGATCGTCGCGTCGGAGAACAACACCATCAAGATCGCCGACGTCCCGCCGCTCGGCGTGACCGTCCAGCGCGGCCCGACCCTCGACGGCGTCGGCAAGTACTACGCGCAGACGATCGAGGAGTCGGACGCGGAGCCGGTCGACGTCGTCCAGGCCCTCAAGGGCGCGAAGGTCGACGTCCTCGTCTCCTACCTGCCGGTGGGCTCCGAGGAGGCCGACAAGTTCTACGCGCAGGCCGCGATCGACGCGGGCGTGGCCTTCGTCAACGCGCTGCCGGTGTTCATCGCCTCCGACCCGGAGTGGGCGGCGAAGTTCGAGGCGGCCGGCGTGCCGATCGTCGGCGACGACATCAAGTCCCAGGTCGGCGCGACCATCACGCACCGCGTGCTGGCCCGTCTGTTCGAGGACCGCGGCGTCATCCTGGACCGCACGTACCAGCTGAACGTCGGCGGCAACATGGACTTCAAGAACATGCTCGAGCGCGAGCGCCTGGAGTCCAAGAAGATCTCGAAGACGCAGGCCGTCACCTCGAACCTCGAGGACGGCCCGCTGGCCGGCAAGAAGGACGACCGCAACGTCCACATCGGCCCGTCGGACTACGTCGCCTGGCTCGACGACCGCAAGTGGGCGTACGTCCGCCTTGAGGGTCGCGCGTTCGGCGAGGTGCCCCTGAACCTCGAGTACAAGCTCGAGGTCTGGGACTCCCCGAACTCCGCCGGCATCATCATCGACGCCGTCCGCGCCGCGAAGATCGCGCTGGACCGCGGCATCGGCGGCCCGATCCTGTCGGCGTCGACCTACTTCATGAAGTCCCCGCCGGTCCAGCACGAGGACCAGCACGGCCGGGAGCTCGTGGAGAAGTTCATCCGCGGCGAGATCGAGCGCTGATCCGAAGTGCAGCGGAGGGTGGGTCGCGAGCGCAGCGAGTGACCCGCCCGTAGCGGAACGCAGGATCAGCGCGACCGCGAGATCGAGCGCTGATCCACCCGTAGCGGAGCGCAGGATCAGCGCGACCAGGAGATCGGCGCGCTGCTTCCCGGGCGACCACGACGAAGGGCCCGGCACCACACGGTGCCGGGCCCTTCGCGTGCCTCAGCCCCCCGCGATCTCCGCCCGCAGCTGGTCGAGCAGCTCCGCGAGCCCGTCCGCGAGCGCCTCGGCCTGCGCGCGGGTCGCGGTCGCCGACACGGTCCACACGGTCGCGGGCCCACCGTCGGCGCCGGGGACGGCGACGAACTCCTGCACCTGCGTCATCGGCACCGCGACGCCGTCGACCGTCGTCGTGAAGTGCACCTGCTGCGCGACGACGAAGTCGCCGGTCTGCTCGCGGCGGGCCAGTGCGACGTCCTGCTCGGTGGCCTCGATCGCGGCGACCGCCTCGGCGCCCAGCTCGAGGGCCAGGCCGGGGTCGGCGGAACGCTGCACGCCGACGGTGACGTTGGCCGTGAAGCCCGCGTCGGGGGTCTCGTGCGCGGCGGCGAACGCGATGCCGGGCGTGCCGAGCGTCTGCGGCGGGATGAGGTGCCAGCCCTCGGGCAGCGCGGGCGCGTCCTGCGGCTCGGTGGTCATGCGTCTCCTCGGGTCCGGGGTCCGCCGAGTCTAGGCGGCGGCCCGGATAGCCTGTGCCGGTGCAGGTGGTCTCCGATCTGAAGCAGCTCTGGCCCCTGGTGGACTTCCGGCGGCTGCTCACGGTCCGCCTGGTCAGCCAGTGCTCCGACGGCCTGTTTCAGGCGGGGCTGGCGACGCTGTTCTTCTTCTCCCCCGAGAACGCGACGACCGCGACGGGCGTCGCCGCGGCGTTCGCGGTCCTGCTGCTGCCGTTCACCGTGGTCGGGCCGTGGGCAGGCGTGCTGCTCGACCGCTGGCGCCGTCGGCAGGTGCTGCTGGTCGGCAACCTGGTGCGCACCGGTCTCACGCTGCTGACGGCGCTGGTGATGGCGACGGCCGGCGTCGGGCCCGCGGTGTACGTGCTGGCGCTCGTCACGCTCTCGGTCAACCGGTTCCTGCTGTCGGCGCTGTCGGCGTCCCAGCCGCGGGTCGTCGCGGGCCCGCTGCTGCTCACCGCCAACTCGATCACCCCGACGCTGGGCACGGTGTCGTCGGGCGTCGGCTGGGGCATCGGGTTCCTGCTCGGGCTCGTCCTGCCGTCGGGCACCACCCGCGACGTGGCATCGCTGGTCGCGGCCGCCGTGCTGATGACGACCGCCTCGCTCGTGGCGACCCGGCTCGGCAAGGACCTGCTGGGGCCGGACGCCCGGGCCGACGCGTCCGACGTCCGCCGTGCGCTCGGCACGCTGGCCCGCGGTCTCGTCGGCGGCGCCCGCTACCTCGTGCGCCGGGGCACGCCGGCGCGGGCGCTCGGCGTCATGGCGGTGCACCGGTTCCTCTACGGCGCGGTGTTCATCGCGAGCCTGCTCATCTCGCGCAACCTGCTGTCCGACCCCGCCGACGCCCGCGCCGGGCTGGTCACCTTCAGCACGGTGGCCGCGGTGACCGGGATCGGCTTCGCGCTGGCGATCGTCGCGACGCCGATCGTGTCGCCGCTCGTCGGCCCGCAGGGCTGGATCTCGATCTGCCTGGTCCTGGCGGCCGCCACGCAGGTGCTGCTCGCGATCACGGTGGCCTACCCAGCGGTGCTGGCCGGCTCGTTCGTGCTCGGCCTCGCGGCGCAGGGGGCCAAGATCGCCGTCGACACGATCGTGCAACGGGACACCGCGGACGCGTTCCGCGGGCGGGCGTTCGCGCTGTACGACGTCCTCTACAACGCGGCGTTCGTGGGTGCAGCGGCGCTGGCCGCGGTCGCGCTGCCGGACACCGGCTGGTCCCGCGGGGTGTTCGCGCTGATCGCGGTCGCCTACCTCGCGACGGCCGTGGTCTACCGCACCCGCGCCACGGAGCCCGCCGAGGTCCCGGTCACGGCCTGACCCCCCGCCCGGTCAGGCCTGGCGGGCAGCCCACCACGACTCGAGCTCGGCGCGGGCGCGCTCCTCCCCCAGCGGGCCGTGCTCCATGCGCAGCTCGAGCAGGTGCTTGTACGCCTCGCCGACCTCGCGGCCGGGCCCGATGCCGAGCACCGCCATGATCTGGGTGCCGTCGAGGTCCGGGCGGATCGCGGCGAGCTCCTCCTCCTCGGCCAGCCGGGCGATCCGCTCCTCGAGGTCGTCGTAGGCCTCGGAGAGCCGGCGCGCCTTGCGGACGTTCCGCGTGGTGCAGTCCGACCGGGTCAGCCGGTGCAGCCGCTCCAGCAGCGGGCCGGCGTCCGTGACGTAGCGCCGCACCGCCGAGTCCGTCCAGGCGCCCTCGCCGTAGCCGTGGAACCGCAGGTGCAGCTCGGTGAGGCGCGCGACGGCCTGCACCGTCGCCTTGTCGAAGTGCAGCGCGCGGAGCCGCTTCGCGACCAGCTTGGCGCCGACGACCTCGTGGTGGTGGAACGAGACGCCGCCGCCGGACTCGAACCGGCGGGTCGCAGGCTTGCCGATGTCGTGCAGCAGCGCGGCGAGGCGCAGCACGAGGTCCGGACCGGGCACCGGGCCGTCGGGACCGGTCTCCAGCGCGATCGCCTTGTCGAGCACGGTGAGCGAGTGCTCGTAGACGTCCTTGTGCCGGTGGTGCTCGTCGATCTCGAGCCGCAGGGCCGGCAGCTCCGGGAGCACGTGCTCCGCGAGGCCGGTGTCGACGAGGACGCGCAGGCCGGGTCGCGGCTGGCGGGACATCAGCAGCTTGACCAGCTCGTCACGGACCCGCTCCGCGGACACGATCGCGAGCCGGTCCGCCATGTCCGTCGCGGCCGCGAGCGTCGCCGGTTCCACGTGGAACCCGAGCTGCGCGGCGAACCGCGCGGCCCGCAGCATGCGCAGCGGGTCGTCGTCGAAGGACTGCCGGGGGTCGACGGGGGTGCGCAGCACGCCGCGCGCCAGGTCGCGCAGGCCGTCGAACGGGTCGACGAAGGTGAGCTTCGGCAGCCGGATCGCCATGGAGTTCACGGTGAAGTCGCGGCGGGACAGGTCGCCCTCGAGCGAGTCCCCGAACGCGACCTCCGGCTTCCGCGAGGACGGGTCGTACGCGTCGGTGCGGTAGGTCGTCACCTCGACCACCACGTCCTGGGCGCCGCGGCGCCCGTGCCGCCGCGCGCCGATGGTGCCGAACGCCCGCCCGATGTCCCAGTGGGCGTCGCCCCACGCCGCGAGGATCCGCTCGGTCTCGTCGGGGGTGGCGGACGTCGTGAAGTCGAGATCCGCGCTCGGCCGGCCGAGGAACGCGTCCCGCACCGGGCCGCCCACCAGGGCGAGCTCGTGCCCCGCCGCCTGGAAGAGGTCGCCGAGCTCCAGCGCCGCCGGCGCGAGGCCCGCGATCACGCCGAGCGCGCGCTTCTGCAGCGCGAGCAGCGCGTCGGCGTCGACGGCGGAGCCCGCGCCCGCCGGGGCGGCACCGGTCCCCGCGGCCGGGGTGGGGTCGGGCGCGGTGCGGGGGGTCAGGTCGTCGGACGGCACGACGCCCAAGCCTGCCAGATCCGGGCCGCCACCCGCCGACGCCGAGGTCCCGGGACGCTCCGCCGCCGGTCGGCGCGCACAGGTCCTCCACGCCGAGTCCGTCCGGCGGCCGTGACGGAGTCGTTACAGTGGCCTGCATGCCTGAGCACGCGCGCGCCCTGCCCCCGCAGGGCGTCCCCGCGCCGCCGGGCGGTCACGCGCTGCGGATCGACCCCCGGTCGACGCGCACGCGGCACCCGCACCTGCCCGTCGTCGAGGAGACCTCCGCGGGCGGGCTGGTCGTGCGCCTCGACGCCGGCCTGCACGTCGCCGCCGTGATCGCGCGCCGCAACCGGGCGGGCCGGCTGGAGTGGTGCCTGCCCAAGGGGCACCTCGAGGGCGAGGAGACGCCGGAGCAGGCCGCGGTCCGCGAGATCGCCGAGGAGACCGGCATCGTCGGCCGGATCGTGCGCCGGCTCGGCGTCATCGACTACTGGTTCACCGGGGACGACCGCCGCGTGCACAAGATGGTGCACCACTACCTCCTCGGTGCGGTCGGCGGCGAGCTGACGGTCGAGGGCGATCCGGACGGCGAGGCGGAGGACGTGGCGTGGGTACCGGTGGTGGACCTGCCCGGGCGCCTGGCCTACCCCAACGAGCGACGACTGGCCGAGGCCGCGCACGTGGTCCTCGTCGGCGAGGCATGAGGCTGCGCGGCACGGCGGGGCGCGCACGAGCGGTCACGGCGGCGGTCCTGGCCGCCTGCGTGGTCGCGCTGTCCGGCGCGCCCGCGCTCGGGTCGGCCGCGGTCCCCGCCGCGGGCGCGGCCAGCCTGCCGGCCCCCGCCGCCCCCTCGACGGACGACCTGCCCGTGTCCGTCGCGATCACGGCCGTCGCGCCCCAGGTGCTCGAGCCCGGCGAGGACCTCACGGTGACCGCCACGCTGCGCAACGACGGGGACGAGGTCGTCGAGCAGCCCCGCGCGTCGGTGCGCATCTACCGCTACCGGATGTCCACGCGCGAGCAGGTCTCCGCCTGGGCCGACGCCGGGGACTCCAGCCCGATCGGCGACGTCGCCGCCACGACCGCGCTGGAGGCCCCGCTCGAGCCCGGGGCCACCACGACCGTGCAGGTGACCGTGCCCGCCGCGGACATCGGCCTGCTCCGCACCGAGGACGCCTGGGGACCGCGCGGGCTCACGCTCGACGTCGGCGACGGACGCAGCCGCGTCGGGCTGGACCGCAGCTACCTGCTGTGGGACTCGGCGGACGAGCTGCCCAGCGCGCACGTCGGCGTGCTGTCCGCCGTGGTCGGGCCCGCGACGGACCCGTCGGTGGACGACGCGACGGACGACTCCGGCGACGACGCGGCCGGCGACACCGCGGGCGCCGCCCCGAGCCCGTCGCCGTCCGCGTCCGCCGACGACGCCACCGAGCAGGGCGACGACGCGGCGGGCACCGACGACCGCCTCACCGCCCTCACCGCCGCGGGCGGCCGGCTCAGCAAGCTGCTGCAGGCCACGGCCGACCACCCGTTCGTGTCCTGGGCGGTGGACCCGGCGCTCGTCGACGGCGCCGCGGCCGGCACCCGGGCGGACCAGGCCTGGCTCACGGCGCTGACCGGCGCGGCCGAGGAACGCGAGGTCCTGCGGCTGCCGTGGGCGGACCCCGACCTCGCCGCGGTGGCCCACGCGGGCGCGGCCGACGGCACCGCCGACCTGCTGGCCCTCGCCCGCGGCGTCGCGTCGACGTCCGGGGCCGACCTGTGGGCCGACGCCGACCCGGTCCTCTGGGCCGCGGACGACGTGCCGGACCAGGTCACGGCGGCCCGCGCGGCGCAGTCCGACCCGGGCACCCCCCTCGTCGTCGGCCCCGACGCGATGCCCGCGCGCGGCTCCGAGGCCCCGAGCTCACCCACCACCGTCGACACCGCCGGTGGCTCCGTGACGGCCCTGGTCCCGGACCCCACCCTGTCCGACCTGCTGTCCGACCCCGCGACGTCCCAGCCCGGCGTCACCCCCGCGACCGCCGCGCAGCGCGTGCTCGCGGAGACCGCCGTGCTGGCCCGGTCCGACGACGCCCGAAGCACCTACGTCCTCGCGACGACGCCGCGGGACTGGCAGCCCTCGACCGCGATCACCCAGGCGCAGCTCGCCGCGCTGGGGTCCGCGCCGTGGGTCGAGACGGCCACGGTCGCCGAGATGCTCACCGCGCACGCCGCGGGCCGCGCGGACGGGGACGACGCCGAGCGCGCCGCACTGCCCGAGTCGCAGCGCACCGACACCGAGCTCACCCCCGCCTGGGTGAACGCGCTGGCCGCGCAGTGGCGCTCCGCGGGCGAGTTCGCGGCGGTCGTCCCCGACCCGGCCGCGCTGCTCCGCGGCCTGGACGCCGACCTCGTGGCCCCGCTGGCGGTCGCGTGGCGCGACGACCCCGACGGCCGGGCGGCCGCGATCAACGACGCCATCGCCGAGTCGCAGCAGCGGCAGTCCGGGCTCGACGTGCTGCTCAACGAGCAGTTCACCGTGATCTCCAGCTCCGCGCAGATCAGCGTCGCGGTGAGCAACGAGCTGGACCAGCCGGCGCGCGTCCGGGTCGAGCTGCGCCCGCAGAAGGCCTGCCTGGACACCGCGCGGTCGCCTGTCACCGAGGTCGCGCCGAACGCCGACACCACCGTGACGATGACGCTGCGCGCCAGCGCCAACTGCGACGTGACGGTCGACGTGTCGCTGGTGTCCGAGACGGGTCGCCAGCTCGCGACGCCGCAGCAGTTCTCCGCGCGGGTCGCGCCGACCATCGAGAGCGTCGGCGGCATCGTCGTCGGCGTGCTGCTCGCCCTGGTGCTGGCCTTCGGCATCTGGCGCACCGTGCGCCGCGGCCAGACCTCGCGGCGCGGGGCCCGGGTGGTCCGGGACGCGACGCCGCCGCCGGGCGGCGCGGCACCGGCACCGGCACCGGCGCCGGCGCCCGAGCACACCCCCGCCGACCGCTCCGCGGACGCGCCCCCCGACCGACAGGACCAGCCATGACCTCCCCCGCCACCGGACCTGCCGCCGGTGACCCGGACGGCACCGCGGCCGGCGCGACGGCCGGCGGCGGCACGGACGCCGGGACCGGCGCCCCGGCCGGGACCGGCGCCCCCGCCGGGACCGCCGTCCGCACGCCGGGCCTCGGCCGGTCCTCGCTCATCATGGCGTCGGGCACCGCGGCGTCCCGGGTGCTGGGCGTCGTCAACACCGCCCTGCTCGGCTGGGCCATCGGCGTCACCGGGCACATCGCGAACGCGTTCTCGGTCGCGAACAAGCTCCCGAACACGCTGTACCTGCTGATCGCCGGCGGCGTGCTCAACGCGGTGCTGGTCCCGCAGGTCGTCCGCGCGTACCAGCGCGCCGACGGGCAGCAGTACGTCGACCGCCTGCTCACCGTCGGCATCGTGCTCCTCGGCGGGCTCACGGTCGTGCTCACGGCGGCCGCTCCCCTCTTCGTGGCTTTCTACTCCTCGTTCCCGGACCCCGAGGTCACCCGCGTCGCGACCGCGCTCGCGTTCTGGTGCATCCCGCAGGTGTTCTTCTACGGGCTCTACTCGCTGCTGGGTCAGGTGCTCAACGCGCGGGGCTCCTTCGGGCCGTACATGTGGGCGCCGGTCGTGAACAACGTCGTGTTCATCGCCGGGCTGCTCGTGCTCGCGCAGGCGTTCGGGCGGAACAGCGACGGCGCCGACGCCGGGTCCTGGACCGCCGGCCAGACCGCGCTGCTCGGCGGCGCCGCGACCCTGGGCATCGTCGTGCAGGCGCTGGTGCTCCTCGTCCCGCTGTACCGCAGCGGTTTCCGGTACCGGCCCCGGTGGGGTCTGCGCGGGTCCGGCCTGGGCAGCGCCGGGCGGGTCGCCACCTGGACGTTCCTCGGGCTGCTGATCGGGCAGGTCGGCGTCTGGCGGATCAGCGTCGTCGCGAGCTCCGTGGCGACGGAGGGCGCGGCGGGCAACGCGGTCTACGACCGGGCCTTCCTCATCTTCATGCTGCCGCACTCGCTGGTGACCGTGTCGCTCGCGACCGCGCTGTTCACCCGGCTGTCGGGCCGCGCCGCGGCCGGCGACACCGCGGCGGTCCGGTCGGACCTGTCCCTGGGCCTGCGCACGGTCGGGGTGTTCACCGTGCTCGCCACCACGGGCATCGCGGTCCTCGCGTTCCCGCTCGGCCGGGCGCTGTTCCCGGAGTCGCCGGACGGCGAGGTGCACGCGCTCGCGACGACGGTGGTGGCGCTCGTCCTCGGCCTGGTGGCGTTCGGCGTCTGGTCGCTGTGCCAGCGCGTGTACTACGCCTACGAGGACGCCCGGTCGATGGTGCCGGTGCAGGTGCTGATGGCGGTCGTGGTCGTCGGCGGCACCGAGCTCGGGCGGGCCACCCTCGACGACCGGTACTGGGTCGCGGCCGCCTGCCTCTCGATGGCCGTGTCCTACGCGGTCGGCGCGGCCGTCGCGCTCGTGTCCGTGCACCGGCGGCTCGGCGGGTTCGACGGGCGGCGGGTGCTGGCGCTCCACCTCAAGGCGGGGGTCGGCGCGGTGCTCGCCGCGGGCGCCGGCCTCGGGCTGCTCGCCCTGCTCGGCCCGGTCGACACCTGGGGCCGCGCCGTGCTGGCCTGCGTGCTCGGCGCCGCGGTCATGTCGGCCGTGTACGTCGGCGTCCTGCTCCTGCTGCGCGTGCGCGAGCTGCGGTCGCTCGCCGCCCCGGTGCTGCGGCGGCTCGGGCGCGCGTGAGCCGTCGGGCGCACCCCCACGGGACGGTGCGCGGGCGGCCGCGCATCGGACGCGGGACCCGCCCGCCCGTCTAGCATGACGGGGAGCCTCGGCCCCACCCGGCCGGGCTCGACGCACACCGACGACCGGACGGAGGACGAGTGGTGCAGGCCCGCCCCGGCGACCCCGGACGCCCCGACGCCCCCGCGCTCGGCCGGCTCGGCGGCACCGTCGCCGGTCGGTACCGGCTGGACGAGCGCCGCCCCACCGACCTGCCGTCCGCCGAGCGCTGGACCGCGACCGACCAGATCCTCGCGCGGCCCGTGACCGTGACGCTCGTGTCCGGCGCACGGACCGCGGCGGTGCTGGACGCCGCTCGCCGCGCCGCGCTCGTCGTCGAGCCCCGCCTCGCCCGAATCCTCGACGTCGGCCAGGCCGAGGGCACCGGGTACGTGGTGACCGCCGCCGTCGACGGCCGCAGCCTCGCGTCGCTCGCCGGCCGGGCCCCCCTCCCGGCGGACCAGGCCCGCGCCGTCGTGGGCGAGGTCGCCGCCGCGCTCGAGGCCGCGCGCCGCCGCGGCGTGCACCACCTCGCGCTCCGCCCCGACGCCGTCGTGCTGACGGCGGGCGGTCGCGTCGTCCTCGAGGGCCTCGCGGTCGACGGGGAGCTGGTCGGCGCGTCCGGCGGCACCGCGCACGCGATGAGCCGCTCCGACGCGGTCGGCCTGGTGCGCGTGCTCTACGCCGCCCTCACCGGTCGGTGGCCCGCCGTGTCCGCCACGGGGACCGGATCCCTGCCGAGCTTCGCCGAGTGGTCCGCCGCCGGCACCGCGCCCGCGCGCGAGGCCGTCGAGCTGGACGCCGGCCTGCCGCTCGCGCCCGAGCACGACGGCGCGCCGCTCCCGCCCGTCGACCTGGTCCCGAGCGTGCCCGCCGACCTCGACACGCTCTGCGCCGTCACGCTCGGGCCGCACGACGACGGGCCGCACAGCCCCGGCGAGCTCGTCCGCGAGCTCGAGCCCTGGCGCGCCGTCCGCGCCGACGAGATCTTCCGTGCCGCCGACGCCGGGCGCTGGCCCGCCCTCCCGGGGCAGCCGCCCGCCGCGGCGGCCGCCGCGACCGGGACCGGCTCCGGCACCACCACCGCACCTCCGACGGGAAGCAGCCCGATGACCGACGACCAGAAGCGCGCAGCGGACGACACGACGACCCCGGCGCAGGGCGGGGCGGCGACTGCCGGCGCGGCCGGCGCGGGCGCCGCGGCCGGTGCGGGTGCCGCCGCTGGTACGGGTGCGACTGCCGGGGCCGGCGCGGGTGCCGTCGGGGA